>CAKZYI010000375.1 GCA_937884735.1 uncultured Pleurocapsa sp. | reverse complement strand
GGAGCAATGGGGCGTAGTGGGACTTCTTTTAAGGGAGAATCAGAATTTTTGGGACGTGGTGTTAGCTACTGTGCAACCTGCGATGGGGCATTTTATCGAGATCGCGAAGTGGCAGTAGTTGGTTTAAATCAAGAAGCCGTAGAAGAGGCGCAATTCTTGACTAAATTTGCTTCCAAAGTACATTGGATTACTTTTAAAGATCCTAAAGAAGAAGATCATCATGCTCATGATTTGCTTTCTATGTCTAATGTTAAACATTGGCGACGTACTCGCCTGGCATCGGTTGAAGGTAATAATGCTGGGGTAACGGGAGTCAAGCTCAAGACAAAAGATGCTGATGAGCCTCAGCCTTTAGATGTAGAGGGTGTCTTTATCTATCAAAATGGTTCTAAGCCTATTACCGATTTTGTTGGCGATCAGGTTGAATACAACGCTGATGGTGGAGTAAAGGTAGATGACTCAATGTCCACTAGTGTCCCTGGAGTGTGGGCAATTGGCGATATTCGTAACACTCCTTATAAACAAGCTGTTGTAGCTGCTGGAGATGGCTGTATTGCTGCGATGGCGGTCGATCGCTATCTCAATCAACGTAAATCAATCAAGCCTGATTGGGATCATTCGTAACTTATATTTAAACTATAAGCTTTAAAAAGCGATCGCCTTAAACAAAAAGCGATCGCTTTTTATTTGAGCATTTTCTAACATTTTCTAAATTTAATAATTCAACAATATAAAAATTCTTCTCTTAAAATGATTCCTGTGAAAGTCTTCTTAAAGATAAAATCTTAAGATCTTACGCCTAGTGTGAATTAAAATGATGTACGCAATAGCTTCTAAATTAAGCAATCACGTAAATCAAAGTAGAAATGATTATCTTATTGAATAGCTTTGAAAGCCAAAGGCTAAAGGCTAAAGGCTAAACTACGAACTAATAACCTTTCAACGAAGCTAATTTACACTAGGCGTATCTTATAACTCTAAACCTTTTAAACTTGGCTTTATATGTCTTCTCAGCTCGATCCTTGCCAAATTTTACAAACTCTCTTGCCTCACTTGAGAGTAGCCGCTGGTTACGCACAGCAAATTCAAAATAAAATTATTTCCCTTCCTGCTAAAGATGCAGGAGATAATTTCTTGTCAGCAGCCTTAACCGATGCAGATCTTTCTATTCAAACAATGATAGAAGTAGCATTACTAGGAACTTTTCCCGAACTTGCTTTTTATGGAGAAGAATACCAACAGTCTCGTAATACTAAATATTTTGTTGCTACTGAATTGGGTAAGGAAAATGATTATTTGATTACTTTAGATCCGATTGATGGCACAAAATACTATCTAGATGGATTTGATAATTATCAAATTATTTTGAGTATTCTAAATCCAAAACAATACGAGGCAGTGATTGCTATTTCTCCCGCACAAAATTGTTATTACTACGCTTTGAAAAACAAGGGGATATATCAAGGTAAGCTAGAACAAGATTTGAACGATTGCAAACCCTTAAATATTACCAATCCTCGTCCCAACATATTATTAGGTTGGGGAATGGCTCATCTTAAACCAGTATTAAAAAATAAATATCGGGTAATTGATATTGAAAATTCCTATTCCTCTTCTCAACAGTTTCCCAACTACAACGGTATCTTCACGGGAGACTTAATTGGCTGGATTACTAAACGAGGCAAGTTTATTGACAGTGCGGCATTAGCCTTTATGGCGCAAGAAAATGGTTGTATTGTTACTGGGTTAAATGGTTTACCATTGCCTCCTCTACATACCTGTAAAAACCATAGCTATGAAGGAGCGATTGTAGCTAATTCCTCCGAACTTCATCAAGATTTATTAGCAGCCTGTCAAAAATTTGCTTGATATTCCATATAATACATAACGATTAATCTTTCCCAATCTTTCCTGGATATTTAATGAATAACCGTAGAGTTTCACTAAAAGCAAGACGCTTATTAGCTTTTGTTACTTGTTTTGTATCAGTTGCGATCGCGGTTATTATTTTATCGTTGACTACTAATCACTCTGTAGTGGCTCAAACAGATGAATTAGAAATTATTGCTGAGTTTTCCGCCGAACATCCTCCTGGTAATATTGCTATTACTCCTGAAGGAAGATTAATCATGAGCCAGCATCAATTTTATGGTGCGCCTTTGCGAGTGGTAGAAGTAGATTCAGATGGAAGCGTTGCAGCTTTTCCTAACAAAGTTTGGAGTAGCAAGCCAAATCAGCAAGGAATTGGTTTAAATACAGTGTTAGGCTTACGATCTGATAAAAATGGTGTTGTGTGGATGCTCGATCGCAGTAGCGGTAGTGGACAACCAGGGAAGATAGTCGGTTGGGATACAGTTAATGACCAACTGTATCAGGTTATATATTTACCACTCCCTATTATTGCTGAAAGTCCTTTCTTGAACGATTTAGCGATCGACCTAGACCATAACAAGATTTACATTACCGATACAGCTAGTGGCAAAGATTCCGCTTTAATCGTAGTTGATTTGATTACAGGCTTTTCTCGCAGAGTGTTAGAAGGAGATGTTTCTACTCGCCCTGAAGATATACCAATGATAATTGGCGATCGCACTATTACTATAGGAGATGAACCTGCTAAAATTGGTGCAAACCCTATCACTATCGATCCGCAAAATGAATGGGTATACTATGCACCTATGAGTGGCACGTCTTTATATCGCATTTCTACCAAAGATTTAATTAATGAATCTCTCTCAGATTCAGAATTGTCTGGCAAAGTTCAACGCTATGGCGATAAGCCTATCTGTGACGGTATTACTGTGGATGGTGCGGGTAATGTTTATGTTACTTCTATTACCGATAATGCGATCGGGGTTGTAGACAAAAACGGAGAATATCGCACTCTATATCAAGATGACGAATTGCTGAGTTGGACTGATGGTATGGCATTTAGCCCAAATAACTATGTTTATGTCACTGTTAGCCAGTTACAAAACTCTCCACCGCTTAATAATGGAGAAAATGACTTTCAATCTCCCTTTTATTTAGTGAGATTTCCTGCTCTGGCATCGGGAGAAATTGGTAGATAACAGTTTAATGCGTATTAAGGTTAGGACGTTTTGAATCCAGAACAGATGCTATATAATCACTTTCATCCTTCATCCTTTATCCCTAATGGGTCGAGGTATCCTTTAGGACATCCTTACGAGCAGATGAATTAACTTGTCCTAATCTAACTTCGTACGGCTATATTTGCTAGGCGCATCCATGGTTAATAAATCATCCCCATGAGATGCGCCTCAAAATTTTTTACCTACAACACAAAAGATAAAAGTCTAATTTTTATGTTGCATCCTCGATGTAGAAACACCGAGTTTTATCTACTTGTGTATTTTTACCACGAACCAGGGTCGAACTGTCCACTGACAAAATCACTTTCACTAATCGATTCGGGTTGAATGCCATTAACAATGGCTAAAATTCTGCCATCTTTGACTATCTTCGTTTGGCTGCCTCCTAGCTTTTCAAAAGTCAGTTCATCAAAGCTCAATCCGCCAGATAAACCTAGAAAATCTATCCCGTCTTTAAAACCTTGGATACTATCTGTTCCAATATTTTCCTCTAATACATAAATATCAGAATCCGAACCTCCATCCAAAGTATCTTCACCATGTCCACCAACGAGGACATCATTACCGCCCGCGCCGAGTAGCTTGTCATTGCCATCATCTCCTGACATACTATCGTTGCCTTCATTGCCCCACAATTGATCATTATTCGAACCTCCGAATATCAGATCTTCTCCTACACCGCCGAACATAATGTCTGACCCTTCATCGCCGTAGAGTGTATCATTTCCTGAATTTCCACCGACGGTATCATCATCCCAGCCACCACTGAGATAGTCTTGATCTGTTCCACCCCACAAGGTATCGTTTCCAGCACCACCTTCTAAGACATCGTTATCGGGACCCCAGTTTCCAACCCCCCAAGAGTCATCTTCACCAGCCATTAGCAGATCGTTACCAAGACCACCAATAAGTGTATCGTTTCCTATGTGAGCGTCTAAGATATCGTCGCCGTTACCACCTTCTAGGTAATCATCTCCCAGACCATCCCAAATGGCATCATTTCCATCGCCACCAACCATACTATCGTTGCCTTCGTCACCAAAAATTGTATCGTCGCCCGCACCTCCAAACAGGCTATCATTACCAGGAAAACCTGTTAATGTATCGTTTCCGTCATAACCATAAGCAACATCATCTCCATCAGCAGTCCAGATGGTATCATTACCAGAAATTCCTTTTAAGACATCATTACCAGAAGTTCCATTCAAATTGTTATCGGCATCGTAACCAGTCAGAAGAACTGTATCAGGATTCAAATCGGTCGTAGCAAACGTACCAGGATTTAAATCAGTCGTAGTAAATGTATCAGGATTCAAATCAGCCATAGTAACTTTATTTTTATTCAAAATTGCCACATTAATCTTAAAGGTTAATGTGCTTTCAATTCAAGCGATAAGCTTAAGTTACTGTTTAGATCTTCTTTTAACTGGTTTAAAAAGCATTTTCTGTAATTTTTATATTATTAAAAGAAATACAGAATAAATTAAATCAACATTGCATACTAAAATAAAAAAAGTAAGTAAGTCAACTTATACATATTTACTATTAGCTGCAAAGAAATAAATCATACAATTGCCAAAAGTGAATAGTTGTCTTGAATGCAAGACTAAAAGATTCTCAAGGACTTGAAAGTATGATTAGGAACAATAAAGAACTATCTAAATAAATTAAAAATTGCTTATACTCAATTCTGCTAATTCGCTAAAACCTGCCCCTTCAAACTTATTGGTCATATAAGCAGGTAAATACTTTAGGCGATCGAATCAAGCCACTTTTTCAAAGTTTGGTCTCGTACTGAGAGTTTGTATTATTAAAAAAACGTAAAATTAAATTAATATAAACTTTGTATTTTTAAAGCAAAAAAAGTAAGTAATTCAACAGAAGTAAAATATTTTATTTCTGATTTATGAGAAACAAGATTGCTTATGGTTTTGTCTACAAAAAATAGTAGAGTGAAAAATATTTGTTTTACATTTTCAAGATTGCCAGTTATAAAAGTAATTGGATTATACAAATTTTATCGGCGAGAATTTTTTTATTCGATAGCATTTCAACACTTTGCGCATCAAAATATCAATAAATGACTAGTTAATGCAGCAATTAAATAATCAAAACATAAGTGATGTTCCTACACTAGAAATTAATACTTCCGTTGGATTTAATGCTTGGCTAGACGATCAAAACTGCAGCATAGCATTTACAACCTATCAAGCAGGAAAAATTTTTTTTGTTGGTTTGCAGCCAGACGGAAGGCTATCTATTTTCGAGCGTACTTTTGATCGCTCAATGGGTTTATGGATTGAGAATTCAACTCTTTATCTTAGCTCTTTATATCAAATTTGGAGCTTTCACAATGCTTTGCAGCCTGGTGAATTTTTTGATGGCTATGATTGTCTTTTTGTTCCTCAATCTAGCTATGTCACTGGAGATTTAGACATACACGATATGGTAGTAGACAAATCAAACCAGCTAGTATTTGCCAATACCTTATTTAATAGTTTAGCAACTGTTAGCGACAGCCATAGTTTTACACCCTTGTGGAAACCATCTTTTATCTTAGATTTAGCAGCCGAAGATCGCTGTCATCTCAATGGAATTGCACTTCGAGAAGGAGAAGTGCGCTACGTAACGATGGTAGGACAAAGCAACAAAGCTAAGGGTTGGAGAGATTTACGGCAAAGTGGTGGTTGTGTTGTAGACATTTTAAACAATCAGGTTATTGCCAGTGGCTTATCTATGCCTCACTCTCCTCGTTGGTACCAAAATAGATTGTGGTTGCTTAATTCTGGGACAGGGGAATTTGGCTACATAGATCGAAAGAAAGGAACTTTTGAACCGATAGTTTTTTGTCCTGGCTATTTGAGGGGTTGTGCTTTTTATAATCATTATGTAGTAATTGGACTCTCTCAATCGCGCAATCAAACTTTCTCTGGTTTATTGTTAGATGAAAAGCTACATCAGGCAAACATAGAAGCAATGTGTGGATTAATAGTAATCGACTTGAAAAAAGGAGAAATAGTTCAGTGCTTACGTATAGATGGAGTTGTCAAAGAACTTTACGATGTATCTGTCATCCCAGGAATTAAAAGACCAATGGCAATTGGACTCAAGTCAGATGAAATTAAAAAACTAATTACAATTGGCTAATTTATTTATTCTAATCAAATGCTAAATTAAAACTTTAAAATCGACAAAGTTAAGGAGTAAAAATTTTGCTGTGTAACTTTTAAAAATTTTACCTATAAATTTTAAAATATTGTCATTAAGTAAAAACCATTAGTTGCTAAATAATTTATGAATGGCTACTACATGTTAGTATCAATCAAATTAATTGGAATTTTTCTATTTTTTGCCAGTCAATCTGCGATCGCAACAATAGATTTAGGCATCACTTTAAATACTCTTCAGGATACTAAAATCACTAATATTTCTACTTGTGACGTAGCATCTGCAAAATATTTATCTTCTGCTAAGAATAGAACAAAAACTAATGGAGATTTGCCTCAAGCAAGTATTTGGTGGGCAGCAGCGCTATTCGATCCTTTTGAAGGTAATTTGATTGAAAATTGGCTGACTTACCCTCAAAAGCAACAAATAAATTTAATGGTTGATTGGCAATTGTGGACTACCCTTGATTATTTTGGACGGTACCGCTTTGTAAATCAATTTGGAACTGTGGTTAGAAGACATGGCTATGACCTTAATGTTCTTAGCCAAAAAGAACAGTGTTTAGCCACTTACAAATACAATTCTAGTAGCAAGCCTCCCAAATGGGAGTTGCACTTAGAAAAACTTGGACGGGATAGTTTAGAGGCGGAATCTTCAAGAAAAATTTGAGGTATTGCAGAATAAGGAATAAGTAATAAGCATTGGTGACAAGTCAAGGATATGTGTTGCTTGTCAATTGGTTTTAAGTAGCCAGTATCGAGCAGATGACCAATCTGTCCGAACATAGCTTTGTACGGCTATAAAACTAATGTTTCTCAATAAAAAAGTTAGCCGTTTAGACTACCTTAATAAATTATCGACAACTAAACTTATCTTTTTGCTAATTTTTTAGTTTTCAATTTGCGTAAGCGAATTGATTCGGGTGTTAC
>CAKZYI010000374.1 GCA_937884735.1 uncultured Pleurocapsa sp. | reverse complement strand
AGATTTGGTTTGATGGGGAAGGGGATGCAATTTTGTCGGCTAATGCTCGTTTTTATCTCGAACGTGAGGGTATAATCTAAGTCTTGGATGTCAATGGTGGCGTTAACCTACAAGATGCCAACATTGGAGTAGAAACCCCTTTCTTTTCCGAGAATTTTGTGGGTACGTGCAAAATAACTCTCCAAAACCAGATAGTTAATGTTGAAACCTTAGATGCAACCTTTGCCGAAAAAGATCTTTCTGTCACGGGAAAACTACCAATTCTTAATGTGGTAAAAAACCTAGACGATCCTTTGACAATTAATATTCCCAAAGAGGGTGATATTAAAATCGATAAGCTTTATGAAGGTGGGCTAGAAGGTCAAGTGACTGTCACAGGGGCATCTTTAGAACCTGTAATTGGTGGAGAAGTCAATCTAGAAGATGGCAAAATATCTATCCCCAAAACCGAAAAACCTGAAGAAGAAGCAGTACAAATCGCCAAAAGCAAAATTGGAAATTTAACTTCAGGTACAAACATTAATAAAGCCAGCAGCAAAGCCAATAATCAACCACAAGCCCCATCTTCTTCTTTTGTTACCGCTCTTGATAATCTACAAATTAATCTCAAAGAATTTAAGCTGGAACAAACTCCAGTATATAAATTCCAATTAGATGGAGATTTAACCCTCAATGGCACCGTAGATAAGCCAAGTAATATTAGACCAAAAGGTAAACTAACCCTAACCGAAGCGGATGTTAATTTATTTAGCAACAGTTTTGAGCTAGCTCGCAGCCTCGAAAATACTATCGTTTTTACTCCCGAAGCAGGAGTACTTAATCCTACCCTATATGCTGTTTTAAGAACGAAAGTTGAAGATATTGAAGACTCAGATGAATTGAATACTTTAAGATCTGTAGAATCTAACTCTAGTGAAATTGAAGATCCAGTTTCCAATATCGATAACAGCAACACCATTAGAATTAGCTTGGTAATTGATGGAGAAGCAGAGGAAATATTACCCAACCTAGCTCAAACCAATACTAACTGTAACATTCGTCCTAACGATTCGCCTTTGATCGAAAATAGTCAATACTATTCACAAAGGGAATTAAACCGACTTACAGAATGCTTTAACGGGGTGGCATTAACCGAAACAAATGGTCGTAGTCTTATCGATTCATCCGCAGTACAGTTGACTAGCACTCCATCACTAGATCAAGGAGAAATCATTGCCTTACTAAGTGAAAGATTTGCAGCTTTTGCTCAAAATACTGTTTCTGGAGGAAGTGGCGAAGGTTTGAGCCAATCTAGATTATTCGATCTGGGGGTACAAAGGTTTGTAGTTGCGCCTCTGGTTGACTCTGCACTATATAAAGTTGAAGACACCACCGTTGGGCTGGGTAAAAAAGTGGGCTTGGATTATTTCACCATATATCCCAATGTTGAAGGAACATATGAAATCAATAACAAATCTTCCCTCCGCTTTGTCTATGACTACAACATATTGGCGAATGTCTCTGATGTGTTTGATGAAGATACAGAAACAAGTAATGAAATTCGGTTACAGTACCAGCTTAATTTTAAGTAAATGAGTAATGAGTAATGAGTAATAAGTAATGAGTAACAAAGGCGTAGCGGTGTGGGTCTCGAATCTCCTCGTTCCTCGTTCCTTATCCTTTATCCCCCAAGTTTACTCAGCAACTTGATTTGAAATAGCAACAATTAGCCCCAAAACGCTCAAATTGAATATACTGGTGATGAAAATAATAGAGTTACATCTACATCTACAGTAAAATTATGCCCGATCGCCCTACAGGTAACATCACAGACTCTACAGCAGATAGTAATCTTTTTGTGGTTGGCATTGGCGCATCAGCAGGGGGATTAACTGCTTTAGAAGAACTATTCGATCGCTTGCCCTCCGATAGTGGAGCAGCTTTTGTGGTGATTCAACATCTTTCGCCAGATTTCAAAAGTTTGATGAAAGAATTGCTCGAAAGGCATACGGACATGAGAATCTATCGAGTCACTCAAGGGATGAAATTACAGCCCAATTCGGTTTACTTGATTCCTCCAGGTAAAAATCTAATTGTCGAAGCTAATTTACTGCGCCTAGAAGAACGTAAAAAAGACAAAAAAGACAAGCACGAATTTAATTTTCCCATCGATCTATTCTTTGCTTCTCTAGCCAAAAACTATCAAGAAAAAGCGATCGGAGTAATTTTATCTGGTACAGGAAGCGATGGAACTTATGGCTTAAGAGCGATTAACGAAGCTGAGGGAATCGCTTTAGTTCATGATCCAGAAGCAGCCGAGTATGATGGAATGCCCTTGAGTGCGATCGCAACTGAAGTAGTCAATCAAGTTCTACCCGTTGCTGAACTAGCCGAACTAATTTATCAATGTATTATTTCACCCCCCGATTTTTTGGATGTAGAATCTACTGAAAATAATCTACTTACCTATTCAAGTCTTAAGAAGATTAGCAATCTTCTTGCACAAACCGAAGGAATTGATTTTTCTTTCTACAAAACTAGCACTATGTCGCGACGGATTCATCGTCGCGACATAGTGCTAGTTTTGTAGAA
>CAKZYI010000373.1 GCA_937884735.1 uncultured Pleurocapsa sp. | reverse complement strand
ATATGCTCAAACAGACTTAGAAACTTTTGCCAATTATGCTCAAATTCCCGTAATTAATGCCCTCACCGATTTAGAACATCCCTGCCAAATCTTAGCGGATTTATTAACAGTACAAGAATGTTTTGGTTCATTGCAGGGCAATACTCTCACCTATTTGGGAGATGGCAATAACATGGCTCATTCTCTATTATTGGGTGGTGCGCTGACTGGTTTAAATGTCAGAATTGCCGCACCAAAAGGTTATGAACCCGACCCCGAAATTGTAGCCCAAGCGAAAAAGATGGCAGGGGATAAATCAGAAATTGTGGTCACCCAAGATCCAGTCGCAGCCGTGGAAGGAGCGCAGGTAGTCTATACCGATGTGTGGGCAAGTATGGGACAAGAAGACTCCGCCGATACAAGAATTCCTATTTTTCAGCCTTATCAGGTCAACCAAAAACTACTAGATAATGCTGACCCCGAAGCAATTATTTTGCATTGTTTACCAGCACACCGAGGAGAAGAAATTACGGCTGAAGCGATTGAAAGCGATCGCTCTCGTGTATGGGATCAGGCGGAAAACAGACTACACGCACAACAGGCTTTGATGGCTGCTTTATTGGGACTAGTTTAAAGATCGTTAGTGGTTGATACTTAGTGACGATTTGCTTAAGTAGCCATTAGCCATTAGCTATTAGCTATTAGCCATTAGCCATTAGCTATTAGCTATTAGCAAGCTAAATCTAAATATCGTCGGGGTTTTAAGTTTAAGAAAAGGTGACTTTGTTTGCGCCTTCGACTACTAGGCTTCGCAATCTATTTATGGTTGCAGCCAATTCTTGGGGGCGAAACTGGGCTAAATCTCCGATAGGATATTCGGTAATAATATCTAGTCCGTGTTGGTCGATATCTTGGCTAATCTGTTCTAAGATTTGGGGCATGGTCAGCCGCTGGTTTATATATCGATTTTTGGCATAAACTATTGCTAAAGCGATCGCTTTTAACTGTCCTGTATCTACTAATTGCTCAACTGCGGAGAGGTCTATATCTTCTGAGCCAAAACTAATTAGATTTGTTGCTCTCGATTTTAATTTAACTCCTTTCTTACCACTACTGGGGTCGATACTGTCTTTTAAAGGTATTCGGCTGGTAATTTTACCAAAGTTAATTCCTCCTTCTGGGTTGCGATGGGTAACATATGCTTTGGCGATCGCTTTAGCTTCATTTGTTACATCTTGAGGGATATAATTTTCTAGAGCTATGACCAAATCTGCTACATCAAAGTAATCTCCACTCCCCCCCATCACCAAGATAGTAGATACTTCGTAGTCTGCGTATAGCTGGCGCACCTTATCGATAAAAGGGGTAATTGGCTCTTTTTCTTTCGCTATGAGGGCTTGCATTCTGCGATCGCGAATTGTAAAGTTTGTCGCTGATGTATCTTCGTCTATTAGTAATAATTCTGCTCCTGCTTCTAGAGCTTCAATAATATTGGCTGCTTGGGAAGTACTTCCGCTGGCATTGGTAGTGGAAAAATTTGTAGTAGATCTCCCTTGGGGTAAATGATTGATAAATGGCGATATATCTACTCCTGCAATGCTTCGTCCGTCTTCAGCGCGTATTTTTACGCCATTGATATTAGACACTACATATTCTCGACCATCTCCAGGAATATGATTGTAAATACCCAATTCAATTGCTTTAAGCAAAGTAGACTTGCCATGATAACCACCCCCAACAATCAAACTAATCCCTGGGGGAATACCCATTCCTTTAATTACACCGTAGTTAGGACAGTCAAACTCTACCTGCAATGATTTTGGAGACTCAAAAGGAATCGCATCTTTTAATGGCTGTGGATTTATGCCGCTACGACGAGGCAAGATTGCCCCATTAGGGACGAATGCTACCAAGTTATGATTTTTAAGTCGATCGCGCAACCAGTCTGCATCTTCAATGGTTTCTACATGCAGTTGAATATTTTCTCGGTCGAGAGACTTATATATTAAGCTTTCTGATACTATTTGGGAGATATTCTCGCACAACATTTGTGTTGCTTGACGACCTAATATTCTTCGCCCTTTAGCAGGAAGCCCCACAGTAAAACGGGCTTCAACTTGTTTGTTGTTAATTTGTACTGCATTTCTAACTAATACTTCCTGTCCCAATGATGCTATATTAATTAAACAGCTTTTTCCCGTACCCCGATTAAGACTTAATTTTCTGGCACTTTGAGCAAATTGACGTGCTAAATAATCTCTCAAGCCTATTTCTCGACTTAGGGATTGATATAACTGTGGGGGAAAACTTGCTACTGTTTGAGGAACAATCTCCCGTAGCTGACTAGGAGAAGCAAATGGATCTCCTTGGACATAAGCAATTATTAAAGTGAAGTCTTCAAATTGATAGCTGCCCCTAATTTTTTTGTAGGCTCTATAGCTATCATTATCTAGATTAGTCAGAGTAGAGTTTAAGGAAAAGCGATCGCTCATGTATGATGTGTAGTTTAATATTCGGCAAGGACTGTTGAAAATGAAATAGGTAAAAGTCTTATGATGATGTTATTTTATCTATTGTCAATTACTCTGAATC
>CAKZYI010000372.1 GCA_937884735.1 uncultured Pleurocapsa sp. | reverse complement strand
AAACCAATTATTGTAATCATAGGTGGACGCTCTGGTGCAGCTGCTAAGGAAGCGGCTTCCCTCACAGGTACATTGGCAGGTAGCGACGAAGTTCTCGATGCAGCATTTCGTCGTTGTGGGGTATTGCGAGTAGATACTATCGAAGACTTGTTTAATATGACTGAATTATTAGCCAAACAACCCCGTCCTAAAGGTAAAAGACTAACTATCTTGACTAATGCAGGAGGACCAGGAGTATTGGCAACGGATGCTTTGGTTAAAGAACAGGGTACATTAGCCGAATTATCCTCCGAAACTATCGTCCAATTAGATAAAGTATTACCGACTCACTGGAGTCGCAGCAATCCAATCGATATCTTGGGAGATGCCACAGCCGAACGCTATACTCAAGCCCTAAAGGTAGCAGCAGCAGATAAAAATAGTGATGGGCTGTTGGTCATACTTACTCCTCAAGCCATGACCGATGCCACAAAAATAGCATTCCAACTACAGGAGACTGTTAAAGAACTCAAAGGCAAACCTGTACTGGCAAGCTGGATGGGGGGAGACGACGTGGCAGAGGGAGAAGCCATCCTCAACCGTGCGGGAATTTATACTATGCCCTATCCCGATACTGCTGCCCATTTGTTTAACTTGATGTGGAACTACAGTTACAACCTCAAAGGCTTATATGAAACTCCCATATTAGCCCAAGACGATAAGAACAATAATAGTCGCGCCCAAGCCTCAGCAATATTAGAGCAAGTTAAAGATACAGGGCGTAGCTTGCTAACCGAATATGAATCCAAGCAGTTACTTACTGCCTATGACATTCCTACCGTAACGACCAAAATAGCTACCAGCCAAGAGCAAGCAGTAGAATTAGCTTCAGCAATTGGTTATCCCGTCGTCCTCAAACTTCACTCCCAAACCATTACCCATAAAACAGATGTTGGCGGCGTACATCTCAATCTCAACAACGCCGATGCCGTCAGGGATGCTTATAATTTAATCAAAAACTCTGTAGAAGAGAATATTCCCCCAGTCTCCCTCTCCCCTTCTCCCTCTCCCTTCCTCGGCGTTACCGTACAGCCAATGGTGCAGTTTCATGGTTACGAACTAATTATCGGCAGCAGTCTGGACGAACAATTTGGTTCTGTTTTATTGTTTGGTACAGGAGGAGAGTTAGTAGAAGTATTTAAAGACCGAGCATTGGCACTACCTCCTTTAAATACTACTCTGGCAAAAAGAACGATCGAACAAACCCGCATCTATGAGGCTTTAAAAGGAGTCAGAGGTAAAAAAGCTGTAGATTTGAAGGCACTTACCAAATTAATGGTGCGTTTTAGTGAATTGGTGGTGGAACAACCCTGGATTAAAGAAATAGATATCAATCCTTTGATGATTTCTGAAGATCGTTTATTAGCATTAGATGCCCGCGTAATTCTCCACGATTCAGACACAACCGAACCAAATTTATCTCAGATTGCGATTCGCCCCTATCCCAGTCAATACATCAAACCTTGGACATTAAACGATGGCAAACAGATAACCATTCGTCCCATTCGTCCTGAAGATGAACCTTTAATAGTTGATTTTCATCAATACGTCTCCGAAGAAAGCATTTATTTGAGGTATTTTCATGCGATCGCATTGCAAACTAGAGTCGCTCACGAAAGGTTAACCCGCATTTGTTTTATTGATTACGATCGCGAAATGGCTTTGGTAGCAGATTACCTCAACCCCGATACAGGAGAAAAGGAAATCTTGGGTGTCGGTCGTTTGAGCAAAATCTATGACACCAATCAAGCAGAGTTAGGGATGTTAATTAGCGATCGCGAACACGGTATCGGATTAGGCACAGAGTTACTACATTCTTTGATTGATATTGGTCGTCAGGAAAAATTAAGTCGGATCGTTGCAGAAATTTTGTCAGAAAATACTACTATGCAGCACCTGTGTACCAAAGTGGGTTTTGTTCTTGAGAGGCATCAAGATATAGTCAAGGCTTATTTTGATTTTTAGCTATTTGTCATTGGTCATTGGTTATTGGTTGTTGGTCATTGGTTGAAGTAATCTAATCAGCAAAGTCTTAAATCAATTTGAAAGATCTGATTCTTAATACTGTTTACTATTTGCTTGTGTGTACCATATAAATTGAGACTCATGTATAGGTAGTGTGACTAGGGTTGAAACGTTCACTACAAAATGAAAATCAATAATCAATATATGGCATTTGTATTGATAGATAACTAAATGACAAACTTTTGCGCGCTCGATTGCGATCGGAAATAAAAAAATGTTTGAAAACTTACTTCCGCCTCTAAACGACCACAATTTACCCTATCCCGATACTATTCATCCCATCGTGGTTCATTTTGTAATTGCGATGGTACTATTTGCTTTTCTCTGCGATGTAATCGGCTACTTTAGCAAAAATTACAGGCTGTATGAAGTTAGCTGGTGGAATATGTTTTTTGCCACCATTTCCATCTTTATCGCCATTGTTTTTGGTCAAGTTGAAGCAGGTTTGGCGATCGCTTATGATGCTGTCGAACCGATTTTAAACCTCCACAGTATTATTGGTTGGTCACTGTCGGGTATTATTGCCGCTATTACCGCTTGGCGTTATGTAATTCGTTCTCTAGACCCAAAGAAGATGCCCGTTGCTTATTTGGGGATCGGATTTTTGCTGACGGGCTTAGTATTCTATCTGGTATATCTGGGTGACGAACTAGTCTGGGTCT
>CAKZYI010000371.1 GCA_937884735.1 uncultured Pleurocapsa sp. | reverse complement strand
CTAGCAAAGAAGTAGGTACTTGCACAAAATTTACCCCTCTAAGCCAAGTTGCAGAGGAGAAGACAGTCATGTCGCCAATTTCCCCACCACCCAAAGCAACTAACGTAGAGGAGCGTTCTAAGTGATTGGTTAGGGCAGTATCGTATACTTTTTGAATAGATTGAAGATGTTTGTGTTCTTCTCCTGCGGGTATTAAATGGATGCAGGTTTCAAAACCAGCAGCTTTTAAAGACTGAATGCAAGTATCCCCATAATGACTAAAAATCTTAGGATTTGAGATTAATAAAACTCTTTTACCCAGATTCAACTGCTGCATCTGACTACCTAATTGATTAAGGCTATTAGAAGCGATCGCAATCTTATAAGAATTTTGAGGTAAATCGACAGTAATGTTAGGCATATCAGTTAGCAGTAATTGTATGGTGGGCTAAAAAATAAATTAGTCAATCATTAAAGTAACTCTGTATTGCCCACTATTTATATTAAATATTAGCAACCACACATAAATGGCAAATTTAATTTCATCTCCCAATCAAATAATTAAACGTTTTGCCTTAAATGGTTGGACGTTTTTAGTAATGGCGATCGCTTTAATTATTGCTACGCCTATTTTATTTGTTTTTAGCAGTATTTTTACTAATTCTGGCGATATATGGCAACATCTTGCTAGTACTGTCCTGAAAGACTATATTACTAACTCTTTGTGGTTAATGCTTTTGGTTGGTGCAGGAGTTTGTCTTATTGGAGTAGGTACGGCTTGGTTGGTTACTATGTGTCGTTTTTGGGGTAGTCGTTGGCTAGAGTGGGGACTGCTATTACCCTTGGCTGCACCTGCATATCTCTTGGCTTATGCCTATACCAACATGCTAGATTACTTTGGTCCTGTCCAATCAACGTTGCGGAGTATCTTTGGTTGGGGGAGCGTTGATGATTATTGGTTTCCTAATTATCGTACCATTGAAGCGAGTCGCTCCTTGGGGTGCAATCCGTGGCGCAGTTTTTTTACTATTGCTTTACCCCTAGCTAGACCATCAATTGTGGCGGGTTTGGCTTTGGCATTGATGGAAACCCTAAATGATTTAGGAACAGTAGAGTATTTTGGAATAAATACCTTCACTACAGGAATATATCGCACCTGGCTAGGATTGGGAGAAAGAGCAGCCGCAGCACAGTTAGCAGCCTGCTTGATGATATTTATTTTATTACTAATTTTATTAGAAAGGCGATCGCGCAGCGCAGCACAATATTACGAAAGATCTAGTTCGATCAAAAGATTAACACCCTTTGAGTTGAAATCTTGGCGTAGCCTCTTAGCTTTAGCTGCTTGTTTAATTCCCGTTATTCTAGGATTTATAATCCCAGCAGGATATTTATTACAGCTAACCTTAAACAACTTAGATTCAGTATTTGATGGTGAGTTTGTAGATTTAGCCCAACATAGCTTTATTTTAGCGGGAATTACGGCGATCGCAGCTATGACCATATCTTTATTTATGGCTTACGGGCAAAGATTAGAATCCAATTGGTTTATGAAAACCGCAGTGAGAATTGCGGGGATGGGCTACGCTATTCCAGGTTCGGTAATTGCAGTTGGAGTATTAATTCCCGTAGCGGGATTGGATAATGCGATCGATCGCTGGATGCAGGCTACCTTTAATATATCAACAGGCTTACTTCTTTCAGGCACAGTAGCATCGCTAATTTTTGCTTATCTAGTACGCTTTCTGGCGGTAGCTTTCGGTTCAGTAGAATCTAGCCTCAATAAAATATCTCCCAATCTAGACGATGCTTCTCGTAGTTTGGGATACGGTTCAACTAGTACTCTTTGGAAAGTACACACCCCTTTAATGACAGGAGGTTTAATCACCTCGGCAATGTTAGTCTTTGTCGATGTAATGAAAGAACTCCCTGCAACTTTAGTAATTCGCCCCTTTAATTTTGATACCTTGGGTATTCGCGTCTATCAATATGCTTCGGATGAACGACTAGCCGAAGCTGCTGCACCTGCTTTAGCCATTGTATTGGTGGGTATAATTCCCGTAATTCTTTTAAGTTGGCGTATTACCCGTTCTCGTTAATTTACAGGTAATTTTGAGTTACCAATTATAGTTATAAATAAACGATTTTAAAAAATATGAGCTTTAGTGATGTAGTCGAAGCAATCAAAGAACTGTCAGCAGAAGAAAAACTAGAAATACAAATGTTATTAAATCAATATTTACGAGAGGAAAAGCGCGAGAAAATACATCAAAATTTTATAGCTGCACAAAAAGAATATGAAAAAGACGATCTAGAGTTTTCATCCAATATTGACCAATTGAAACAGATGCTTGATTAATAGTGATGAAAGTTAGTTTTAGTTCTTAGTTTAAAAGAATCTTCAAGAAAAGAATAAAAGGCAATTAAGTAATAGAGGCTAAATTCTGGAAAAAATTAGAATTGACCTATTTTAAGATTTACTCAAGCTGCTGCGATCGCGCTTTGGAATTAGAGGCTTATCACTACAGCCTACTAAAACTATCAAAGAAGGTAAAGTAATCATGGGAATTGCTTCTCTCAGTAGCAGACAAGAATCTTCTGATGACTTGCAGGTATCATCTACTGCCGATCCTCATTTTTTACTCATACCTTAAAATCGTTAACTTTTATTGAGTTACTGCCGATGCTAAAGAATTTGGAAGAACAAGAATTTTTAGTTCGTACTGAAGACGAAGATGGATTTCGCTTTTTACTTTCTAAGTTGTTCTTGCCATCATCAGATGCAGAAATAGAATCATAAATTTATTGAAAATATTTATTAGATAACCATTAAGCAAACATCTCAAAAGCCAATGAGAATGATAAATTATTAATTATTTAGCAAAAAAAGCAAATTTTGCGTCTACAATGGCGCACATAAAAGCTCCTTTGCTCGCCGATTATCCAATGCTGAATTTCCAAATCCAGTCTGATAGTGATGTACCCGCTTCCAAGCAACTATTTGCTCAGATCCAGTTTGCGATCGCTTCAGGACAATATCCTCCTGCTCATCGTTTGCCCAGCACCAGACAATTAGCAATGATTACGGGTTTACACCGTAATACCATTAGTAAGGTTTATCAACAGCTAGAAGAAAGTGGTTTGGTAGAATCTGTGGCTGGATCGTGAATTTATGTCAAAATTCACGAACGAGAAAATATTGCCAAATCAGATTCTCCTGTAGATGGCTCTGTAAATGCAATTAAAGAGAGTATGGATCGGGTTTTGGAGTTGGGCTGTACCCTCGAACAGGTTAAAGAGCTTTTCATCGAAGAAATAGACTGGCGGATTAGATGTAGCGATCGCGTAATTGTAACTGTTCCCCGACGAGATATTGGCGCGGGGGAAATTATGCAGCAAGAATTAAAAGAATCATTCGCGATTGATGTGGAATTAATCGAGTTAGAAGAGTTACCTACGTTATTGGAAAAAATTAATTTCGGAACACTGGTAACTATCCGCTACTTTATTACAGAAGTGTTGGCAATTGTTCCGCCTAATTCTTTTCGAGTCATTCCGATTGATATCTATGATTACAACAAAGAATTAGAGATTATTAAAGGTTTACCGTCTCAAGCTTGTTTGGGCATTGTGAGTTTGAGTGAGGGTACTTTGAGCGTAGCCTCTAGCATTGTTAATAGTCAGCGGGGAGAAGACTTGTTAGTATTAACTTCTTCTGTTGGCGATCGCGATCGTCTTAGAGCCGTTCTCCGTGCCGCTCACACTGTTATTACGGGCTATACTAGCTACGATTTGGTCAAGGCTGAAATTGTGGCTATGCGAGAAGATTTGATTAGAATTCCTGAAGTTATTAGCACCGATAGCTATATTGGCGAAAAATCGATTAATTTACTCAAAAGAGAACTAGGATTAGGAATAAACCCCCCGACAAAATAACTGAACCAAATCTCTAATGGCAAAAGGCGATCGCATTTACGTATATCGGAATTTATGGCAATTTGATGGGTTATACAAGCATCATGGTATTGATTGTGGTGATGGTACAGTAATTCATTATCGTAAGCCCAGCGAAACCATCGAACGCACTTCTCTAGAAACTTTTGCTCGAGGAAATCCTGTGTATGTGGCTAAATATAATGATGGCTTTGGCTATATCCCCGATGCAGTAGTCGAAAGAGCAGAGAGTCGTTTGGGAGAACACAAATACAATCTACTGTTTAATAACTGCGAACATTTTGCTAACTGGTGCAAAACAGGAGTTAGCGAAAGCCAACAGGTAAAAGATTTTGTACCGTTGATTCACAATTTAGATCCCAACAAACTTTACGAGCCAATTAAACAGGCGTTAACAGGAAAAGATAGTAATACCGCCCAGCAATTGTTAGCCGAGTCTCTTCGAGATATAAAGTCAGTCTGGGAGCAAGTACAGCCGCAATACCAACAGGCTGTTAGTGAAGTTCAAACTTGGGATAGGGTAGCCAAAGAAGCATTGAAAAAAGATCGCGAAGATTTAGCCCGTGCTGCGATCGCCAAAAAGCTCAATTATGAGAAAAAAGCCAGCAAATTAGAGATTGAACTTAGCGAATTAGCCGAGATGACAGAGAATATTGTTCGCAATCAACAGGAATTATAAAAGATAATATAAAAACCATAGGATACTTTTAAAAGTAGCTATTAGCCATTAGCTATTAGCTATTAGCTATTCAAGCTGGAATGACTACAATCCACCATTAAATTCCTCAGTAAATTTTTTAGTTCAACAGCAGCTAAAAATACTTTTTAGTTAGTAAAGCTAACTTTTCTCTAGTTGGAGCAGGAATACTATCAGGAGGAGTTAGAATGGCAAATTTTAAGGCTGAGTGTGCTATTGATTCTGGAGGATTGGCATTTAGTCTTTTAACCGCTTCTTTCACTACTAGTTGAGCATTAGTAGCATTTTTTTGTAAGTTACCAATAATCATTTCTACCGTAACGCTGTCGTGATCTGAATGCCAACAATCGTAGTCAGTAACAAGAGCTAGAGTGGCATAGGCTATCTCTGCTTCTCTGGCTAATTTTGCCTCTGTTAAATTGGTCATGCCAATTACCGTTGCACCCCAACTTCGATAAAGATTAGATTCAGCTTTGGTAGAAAATGCTGGGCCTTCCATACAAATATAAGCACCTCCACGATGTAAAGTGGATTCAGCTAAATCTAATGACTCAGCGGCATCAGCAACAACATTCGCCAGATTTGTACAAATAGGATCGCCAAAGGCAATATGCGCTACCAATCCTTCGCCAAAAAATGTAGAGGCTCTGTTTTTGGTACGATCTATAAACTGATCGGGAATTACCATGTCTAGGGGCTTGGCTTCTTCTTTAAGAGAACCTACCGCAGAAGCAGAAATAATATATTCCACGCCTAATTGCTTCATGGCGTGAATATTTGCTCTAAAAGGCAACTCTGTAGGCAAGAGAAGATGATTGCGCCCGTGACGAGCTAAAAAAGCAACTGTAGCGTCTTCTAAAATTCCAACAATCAAAACATCTGAAGGATCGCCGAAAGGGGTAGATAATTTTACTTCTTGAACGTCTTTGAGAGCGTCCATTTTATACAAGCCACTACCGCCAATAATGCCAATTTTTGCTTCTACCATACTTGTTATATTTGATTATTGATTATGCTCGATCTCTATAACGATCTTAATTATCCAATGCTCAAACCGTAATTAACTTTTTTTATTCTTTAGATTTTTTGTTTCTTAAAAGCTACCAATCATTAATATTACGTTTTACCCAATCCATTCCTACTTCATTATTGAGCCTGATTTTTTGGGGTGCATCAGCATAAATTTTCTGTAGAATATCTACATCCTGTTCTACAACTACTTTACTAAAGCCGAGAAATTGATTTTTGAGTAATTTAGCTAAAGGATTGTTTCCTTCACCAAATAACAATACATAAGTCCGCGTTTTAGTTGCTGATTCTGGAACAAACAAATGACATTGGGCGATTCTACCAAAAGGTGAACTGCCGTAAAAAATAACTATTGAGGGAAAGTAATTTTCTAAGTGAGCCTGTATTATGTTGGGAAGCAAAAATTGATTGGGTTGTTTCAGCTTTTGCCAAAAAGTTTTTGGGGCTGTAGGAGTCTGGAAAAAAGCCTCTGAATGATAACCATTGTCAATGAATTGCTCAAACTTAACTTCGGTAATCTCAAATAAATCTCGATGAGTACCGTTTTGATGATTGTAGTCGTGCATAATGAGCAGCATCGATCGCAAGTCTGTCTCAATGCTAATATCGGCTGTATAACCAATTAATTCGTATTCGCGATTAATTTTCTCTAGAATATTGGGAATAGAAAGTTTGGGTTCGTAACCGCCGTAAGACCAAATAAAATCATCTTGAACTATTAAATCTAGCGGTTTAAGTTGAGGTAAAGTTTTTTTATCAGTTCCAGGCAAGACGGTACAGCCATCAGAATCGAATTCTAATGCATGGAAGGGGCATACCACCGCACTTGTGCCATCCTGGCGAACTTCACACCATCCTTCTGATAACATCGCACCCATGTGAGGACAAGTATTAGGTAAAGCGGTGACAAGTCCTGTTGTATCTTGCCAAATTACATAATCCTTGTCATAAAGTGAGATTTTTAAAGGTTTGTTTGGTTCTAGCATCGATTTATGCGCCAATAGCCAAGGCGCACCTTCTAACATAGACACGATAAAAAATCCTCTCAGAAAAATTTTGTATGCAAATCAATTGCGACAAGTAAAATAAATAATGTCGCAAGTAAATTAGCTATATAAATAGCCGCCAGTAAAACTTGTAAAAACCTTAATAAATTAAATATATGACATATTATTCATTTTTGTCAAATGAAAGAGCCAAATAACTCCCTTCGTCGCCAACCCCAACAAAAACGTTCTCAAGAGCGTGTGGAAAAAATTTTGGATGCAGCAGCCATCGTCTTTGATGAAGTAGGTTTTGAAGCTGCTACTACCCATGCCATAGCGGCTAAAGCCAATACCGCAGTTGGTTCTCTCTATCAATTTTTCCCTGACAAACTAGCAATTTTTAATGCTTTAGAATTACGCCATATCGATCGCGTCTACGTAGTTTGGGATAAACTATCGCGTCCAGAGATTATTCAATTGCCCTTCGCTGATTTTGTGCGTACCCTTAGAGTGCAGTTTCAACAGTTATTCGAGCAGCCAACTTCTAGAATTATTTTTATTCAGTTTTATACTTCACCTACTATTTTCAAAAATATTGACAATAGCTTTACTCAAGAAGCAGTTCAATTTACAGCCAAACTGTTCAAAGGGCGTAATCCAGCCTTGACTGACAAACGCTGTCAGCTATTAGCTGAAGTTTGTGTTAATGGCATTAATACCCTGATTCTTCTGGCATTACGCAGCAATAAAAAACACCGCCAGGAAATATTTCTGGAAATCGAAGCCATACTCAGAGCCTATTTACAAGACGAGCTTGGCGATCGCACCATCAATAGTTCTATTCAGCAGTGGGAAACAATAGCACAGTTACACCAGCTTAATTCTCGTCAAAAAATAATTCTTAAGTATACTATTCAAAACCCAGAAATAACCATTCAAAACTGTGAGGCAATGTTTGCTAATGTTTCTAGACGCACTCTTCAAAGAGATTTAAAAGCGATGCAAGAAAAAGAAATATTACTCTGTCAGGGCAACACCGATAGCCGTATTTATTATTTAGATCCAGACTGGCTCACTTACGACAACTTGTGACAAAAAGGTTGGTCAAATCAATCTTCAACTTCTGTAGCCAATACTAAAGGCATTATTTCTGTTGCTGGATCGAAGGTAGCGTTGCTGGCAATGCGATCGCGAATTAGTTTAGCAATCATTTGATTTAAGCGATACATTTCGGGACAAGGATTATAGCGATACTTAACATCTATGATGCGCTGCTTTTTACGTATGGTGAGACTTGAGTTTTTCTTTTTTTCGTCGATCTGCTTGCTACGGTTACGCAGAAAGACATCGGGCTTTTCTGCTCGGTTTTTAACATCGGGTAGAACTTCAGAAAGATAATTCCTCCAATATCCTCGATAGTTTTCACTTTTGGGATTTTTAAATAGCTTAAAACTATCCATCGAGGGAATATACAAAGCGTAGAAATCTTCCTCTTTTATTACTTTAAAGCAACCCCAATCTTTTTCCTGGCGGTTAATTAAAATATTAAGAGTCAATTCAAGGGAAGGTAGATTGACAACTGAAGTAGGGTATTGTTGATTGTTCATATAACTTTAGGAAAATTGGAGTGTTGCCAAGAAAACTAATATATGCAAGGGTTCAATCGGGACGATAATTTTATAGAATTTTTAAAGCAATTAACAAAATAATATAAACATGAATTTAAAAGAATTTCTAAATTTAAGTGCAGGCAAATGGTTTAGTCAGCGTACTAACTATCTTGTGGGAGGAGAAGCAGACAATAGCAAAGCAGATATTACTATTGAGCTTATTGATGCTGATGATGCTAAAGCAGTTGAATTGTGTAAAAAACATAATCTCGATCCTCAGTTGATTTTGGGAGGTACAGTGCAAAGCTGGGATAATTCCGTAGACTGGGGAAAGTCAAAACAAGTAGGTTCGGCTACTGTTGTTCTAGTCAGTAATCCCAATGATGACACCACAGGAAAGCTAATTCGCCCCCAAGATAGTAAAGTTTGTGGACACTATGCTCTTGGGGCAGACGAAGCTCTTACCCTGTTTTTAGACACTGATGGCATGCACGCCGAAGAAAGACAATGGTTTGCCAGTGAAAATTTTAAGATGCGTACTACCATAGTCAAATTTGATGATGGTAGAAAACAGACTTCTTTCTACTCTGAAATTCGCAAAGCAGCCCCAAAAAACGATGAGGAATGAGAAATAAAGAATAAGGATATGTCCATTTGTTAGTCAGCAATCACTTCATCTTCTAGATTGTAAATGGCGATATACATCGCGGATATCTACATTGTGGTGAGCTAGTGCAACGAGAGTGTGATAAAACAAATCTGCTACTTCAGAAGCGATCGCATTACTATCATCATCTTTGCAAGCCATTACTACTTCTGCCGACTCTTCGCCAATTTTCTTGAGTATTATATTGTCTCCTCCTGCTAACAACTGGCAAGTATAAGAAGTTTCGCTCGGATTCGCTTGACGATCGCGAATGACTCGATATACTTCTGATAGAGTATCTGCGGGAGGAACTTTCTTGGCGCCATCTACCTGATGAAAACAGCTACGTTCCCCCTTATGACAAGCAACATCACCAATTTGCTCAATGGTAATTAATAAAGCATCACTGTCGCAATCATAACGAAGCGATCGCACTTTTTGAATATGACCAGAAGTCGCTCCCATGTGCCACAATTCTTGACGAGATCTACTCCTATACCAAGTTTCTTCTGTCTCAATAGTTTTTTGAAGAGACTCTTGGTTCATCCACGCCATCATTAACACTGTACCGTCAAGATGGTCTTGAGCGATCGCGGGTACTAAACCTTTCTCGTTATAACGAATTTTTTCTACAGGAACAGCTAGATTACTTGTTTTGCTTGAAGACATTAGGCACTATTGTTTACTGAGTCGATCGCGAACTAATCTTATATTCTCACGTAAAAAAGTACAAATTCCAAGCCCATTTATTTTGAATCGCAAGTCTTGGTTGTGGTAGAGGCAAAATAGTTTTATTTTAATTAATCGTAATTAATATTTTTCAAACTAAAGCTAAGTATTTTATCTCAGTCAAAACACTTAGTTGTGCAAGACATAATAATTTAGTATATTTTTTCTATTTTAACACCCAGTATATTTAACTCATAAATAGATATTTGTAAACTAGATAAAGACTATTACAGTTCATGATTACGAAAACTATTGGATTGAACATCTAAACGAAATAATTCTTTTGAAAATTTGTTACTTATAAATATAAATAAATTGCATTTAATGTCATGTAGATTGTTTTGCTCTATTTATCAAGAGTTTAATATCTAGTATTGTCAACTACTTTGCTTTTATAGTGCGTCTTTTATTTTTCTGCTTTTCATCTCTAAAACACAGTATGAAAAACTTATCTTCTTCTTTACTTTTTAAAATTGAAGGCGACGCTTTCTGCTTTTCAAAAGTTCCCTTTTTATGGATAAAAAAGACAGGTAAATAAAATTTTGTTTGCTATCTTTTTTTTTACTTTTTCTATTTATCTTGTAGAAACCAAACAACAAAGAATAAATTAAAAGAATAACCATGAAACTTCAATTTAAAGCTCTATCTGTTACTTTAGGTCTAGTTGCATTATTGGGAGTTAGTACCTCTGTTAAAAGTAGTACAACTAAAGTTAGCCAAGCTGAAAACTCTGTAGAAATTTCTCCTGACGAAATCGAATTACAAGATGCAGAAGAAAGCGATTACAATACTGGTTTAGAAGCTAGCGAGGAGATTGAAGATGCTGAACTAGAAGCTAGTGAAGAAATCGAAGATGCTGAATTAGAAGCTAGCGAAGAGATTGAAGATGCTGAACTAGAAGCTAGTGAAGAAATCGAAGATGCTGAATTAG
>CAKZYI010000370.1 GCA_937884735.1 uncultured Pleurocapsa sp. | reverse complement strand
CTAGCTACTGCTCAAGTTAGTTATTACGGTGCACCTAATTTTGCCGACCTTGATAAGGATGGTGATTTAGATGCCTTTACCAATTACAATGGTGAGGTTTTATTCTACGAAAATCAAGCTGGTGACTTTGTAACTGGTTCGGAAAACCCCGACGACTTAAAAGCAGGCGACAGCGATGACATCATCGATGGTATGGCGGGAGACGATACCATAAGCGGTGGTGCAGGAAACGACCAAATTAATGGTGGTGCAGACAAAGATCGCATCACTGGGGATATGGGTAATGACCAAATCGATGGTGGCGAAGCCGATGACTTCCTTCAGGGAGGCGACGAAAATGATACTGTCTCTGGTGGTGCAGATGACGACTTTATCTTTGGCGAATCGGGTAACGATAGCCTGACTGGAGATGCTGGCAATGATGTCATTATTGGTGGCGAAGGCGATGACTTTATTGATGGAGGAGAAGGTATAGACCGCATGACGGGGCTAGAAGGTAGCGATACTTTTGCTATTCAAGATGGTGATGTCAACAACATCATCTATGACTTTAACGACGGCAGCGATCTATTTGCTATCCAGTCTAATAACTTTGGCGAGTTCAACATTACCGATCTATTTGATGGCAGCGGTACAGATATTGTGATTACTGCTGGCAGCACTAATCCTTTAACTAGTCAAATCACCTATGGTGGCGATGTTTTAGCTACAGTCTACGGCGTGAGTAGCAGCGACTTAGATATGAGTGACTTTACAGAAGTCGATCTCGGTCTACCAGATAAGACAGCCTTCTAGTAAATTGCCTATTGTCTTGCAACATCACAAGAAAACTGCCTCAAAAGAGGCAGCGAACATTAATTAACTACAAATGATCTACCATGAATACCATTTTTCGTAAACTACTGACTCTTACCTGTCTGACTACAGCAGGTATTATTGCCTCAACGCAAAATGCCCAGGCGTTCAATTTCTCTCTCGATCCTGCTTCGGATATTGCCAATGGAGAATTTAAGTACGATTTAGAACTGGACGCAGGAGAATCAATTAGTGATGCCAATCCCATTTTGGCGGATTACTTGACACTAACCAATTTCTCTGGAGCTGCTGTAGCATCTAGCCCTTATGTACTTATTGGTTCTAGCAGTACCTCCGCAAACTTTGAAATTGGTAGCGGAAATACTACTTCTGGCGCAATTACCCTTGATGATGTGGTTACTATTACTAGCAGTAATTTTATGGTTGGGACAATCAACTACGATCTTACCTATAGTGGCGGTACGGTAAATAGTACTATAACTGGTCCTGTTGCAGTACCTTTTGGGACTTCAACGAATTCTGCAAATCTTATTCTCTCAGGTATCTTTGGCGTCAACTATCTCCGAGGCAAAAGAAAAGCCAAAAATAATGTTGACTTTAGCTAGGTCTTAGCTGATATTTAGCGGTTGTTTATAGGGGCGATTTTATGATATCGCTCCTATAATATTTCTCAAATTGCGATCGCCTGAGAACAAATGTTATATGAATTCAACACTATTCCTAGAGAGATAAATTGAACTATTCCAACACAGCAAAATCTGCCCTCTCTCCCGTTATATTGTCGTCCTATCCCAAGTCGGGGCGAACCTGGCTGCGCTTTATTCTGGCTAATTATATCACCCAAACATATAACCTCAATCTCGACGTAGACTTTTGGTGTCTTTTTACCCTCGTCCCCAACGGAGGAAAAGATCCTAAAAAAGGGCTTCCTGCTTATCAATTAGGCGATCGACCTGATATTCCTTTAATTTTAGCCACCCACGGTTTTTGGCATCAAAAATTTATCGAGCGAAAAGTTATCTGGCTAATTCGTTCCCCAGCGGACGTGTTAGTGTCCCACTATTGCCACCTGTCCTATAGCATGGGCATTTATAACAATAGTATTAGCAATTTCTTGCGATCGCCCGAACAAGGTTTAAATCGTCTGATTGTTTATCTTAATCAATGGTCGCAACACTTAGATGAAAATAAGACTCGTATCTTAAGTTACGAACAAATGCAAAGTCAGCCTCACGGGACATTAAAGGCACTTATAGAATTTATCGGTATGCCTTGGGACAAACCAGCTTTAGAATATGCGATCGAAGCGGCTTCTTTTGGCATAATGCGAGCTATAGAAACCAAAAAAGGTGCGCCCTGGGTGCGCGGTAACCAAGAAAACTCTGCTGCCCTACGTACTCGTCGTGGAGAGGTGGGAAGTTACCACAAGCATCTTTCAGAAGAAGATATTATTTATATTCAACAGCAGTGTGAAGCAAAATTAATCCCTGCTGCCAAACAATTATTGACAGAGGCAGGTTGTCAAATAATTACTCAAACTGCCTCTACCGTATAAATATAGCTATCTTACTACACTTGCTATCTTGGCTGGAACATCCGCATATTCAAAGATCAGATGAATTCGTGGAGTATTTCCATTATTGATTACTCCATGCTTGGCTTTATTATTTACCTCATAACCATAACCTTCGGCAAAATGATAGGCTTGTTTGCCCACAAAGAAATAAGCTTGAGGATTGGTTTGGATGGGTATATGTATTTTATGGGGATAGTTTGCTGCGGGATTGCGATCTATGTGCAAAGGAATACGACAGCCTCCAGGGAGTTTTGCCAACATGATGCGGGGATAAATACTATCCTGATAGCCGTAGCTTTTAGTGATAGTTTGCAATAGTGGCTCTATTTTATCTTGCCAAGATTTCCACACGGGATATTCAACTGATTCCCTGTGAGATTGAAAATTGCGAACAAATTTGAAAACAATATGTTGAGTTTGAGACAACGCGCCAAACGAATTGGGTTTTCGGCGATTATGCTCCTCCCAATATTCATCAGGTAAACTCATAACCATCTGTTTAAACTCAGTAATATCTACCTTGCCTAATTCTTTAATAGTCTTGGTTTTGTTGGGATTGATTATTCCTTGCATATGTCAGACATACTTAATTTCAAATAAAATGCTTTACGATTTTATTTGCATTGTTCTAAAACTGCCCATTTACTCAATACTCTAATCAGTTTTCTTGTTCTACATGACTATGGGTATAAAATGCTATGGAGTTCTTATTTACTATCTATAATTTTTAAATATTATTACTCGTTATTAAATCTGTAACGCCGAAACAATTTGACCTCCAGAAGAAAACTCCAAGACATCTTAGTCAATACCCCTTTATTGTTGCGCCTCGTATGGCAGGCAACGCCCCTATATTTATTTTTATCTCTAGCAGTTACAGGATTACAATCTTTAATTCCTGCGGTAATGTTGCTGGTAAATAAAAATATTGTAGATATGGTAATTGCCAATTGGGGCAATACAAATTTTATCTGGCAACCATTGATAATTTTAGTTGCGATTAGGTTTGCAATTAGTTTGCTCAGGGCGGTTTTAAACCAAACTAATCTTTATGTTGGGCAAATATTCAACGATCGCCTTATGCTCTACACTAAATATGTCTTGTTAGAAAAGTCTACCCAGCTAGATCTGGCACATTTTGAATCTTCAGAATTTTATGACACCCTTTCCCGCGCCCAAAATAGCGGTAGCAACTATCCTGTTAGGGTAATTCAAACCTTGACTGGTTTGTTTGGTCAGGGGGTTACTTTAATTAGTTTATTGGGACTTTTATTTAAGTTTAATTGGGCAGTTGTTCCTCTGCTGTTTTTTACTGCGCTGCCAGCATTTTGGACGAGCATTGTATATTCTGGCAAGCGGTTTTGGATGACGCGAATGGAGACAGAAAGCGGGCGTTTATCGGACTATATCCAGCGTGTGTTAACCAATCCTAATTTTGCTAAGGAAGTGCGGCTATTTAATCTAGGAGAGCATTTATTAGGCAAGTGGTCGGATATTAGAACAGATTTTAATGGCAAGTCAGCTAAAATTGCTTTTCAATATGCCAAAATGCGCGGCTTATCTGGAGTGTTGGTCAATAGTGGCTTTTATTTGGCCTATGGTTGGACTTTAGTACAGGCGATCGCAGGAAAGATATCAATCGGCGACTTTACTATGTATACAGGAGCATTTAGCCAAGCACAACAGGTACTGCCAGCTATTTTGGAAAACATTGCCAAAATATATGAAAATAATCTATACGTCTCTCATTACTTTGAATTTCTCGACCTAAAACCAAAAGTAACCAATAATCTTCGACCCAAATCCTTTCCCATTCCGATTGAACAGGGACTATCTATTAGAAACGTCACTTTTACTTATCCAGGGGCGATAAAGCCTACTCTAAGAAATATAAGTCTAGAGATTCAACCAGGAGAAAGTATTGCTTTGGTAGGCTTAAACGGTGCAGGAAAAACTACCCTGCTCAAGTTAATTACTCGTCTTTATGATGTAGATTCGGGAATTATTACCATTGATGGCGTGTCCCTACAGGAAATTAAGCTATCAGAATTACACACCAATATTGGCGTATTAAACCAAGACTTTGCTCGCTATCAGCTGAGTGCTAAAGATAATATTGGCTTTGGCAATCTTCAAGAAAAAGACAATCAGCTACGTATCAAACAGGCAGCCCAAGATTCTGGCGCAGATCGAGTCGTAGAAGATTTGGCAGAAAGTTATGAAACTCGTTTGGGCAAAATGTTTAAAGGAGGGGTAGATCTTTCAGGAGGACAATGGCAAAAAATTGGTATGGCAAGAGCTTTTATGACCGATGCACCTATATTGATTTTAGATGAGCCGACTGCTGCTTTGGATGCGATCGCCGAATATGAATTATTTGAAAAATTTCGGACTCTACCCGCAGGAAAAATGACCTTTTTTGTTAGTCATCGTTTTTCCAC
>CAKZYI010000369.1 GCA_937884735.1 uncultured Pleurocapsa sp. | reverse complement strand
CCCTTATCAACAACATTAACGCCAACGTTATCCCAATCTATATAAGGATTGGGCTGCTTATAATGTAAATGGGGTGGAAGTTGCTTGTATTGTAAACTAAGAACTACTTTAATTAAACCCGCAATTCCCGCCGTAGCTTCTAAATGCCCAATATTAGTTTTAACTGAGCCTACAAGCAAAGGATTATCATTATTTCTCGCAAATACCTCCCCTAACGCGGTAATCTCTATTGGATCGCCTAAAGATGTTCCCGTACCGTGAGCTTCTATATAGCTAGTGTCTTTTGCTTCTACACCACTGTTAGTTAACGCCTGCCGAATTACCTTTTGCTGGGATACGCCATTCGGTACGGTTAAACCGCTACTTCTGCCATCCTGATTGACTGCCGAACCCCTAATTACTGCTAAAATGCGATCGCCATCTTGTTCGGCATCAGCTAACCGTTTTAACACCACCATTCCGCAGCCTTCCCCACGACTAAAACCATCCGCAGCAGCATCAAAGGTTTTACAACGCCCATCAGGTGCAAGCATTCTAGCTTGAGAGAAGTTGATGGTGAATTCGGGAATAATTAGCCGATGTACTCCCCCTGTAACGGCTATGTTGCATTCGCGATCGCGCAAACTTTTACAGGCTAAATGCTCCGCGACTAAAGAAGAGGATCAAGCCGTATCCACAGCCATACTGGGAGCGGTAAAACCGAGTAAATAGGATATTCTGCCCGCTGCGGTACTATGGGAATTCCCCGTGGCTAAATAGGCATCAATTTCGCTGTTATCCCTTTCTAATAACAGTTGAGAATAGTCGCTGCTGCTAATTCCAACAAAAACTCCAGTGTTTTTACTCTCTTCTGTATGAGGTACTATTCCCGCCCTTTCTTATGCCTCCCAAGTGACTTCCAAGAGCAATCTCTGTTGCGGATCGAGACTCTCTGCTTCGCGGGGAGATCTACCGAAGAAATCCGCATCAAATTCTTTTAATCCCTCAACAAAACCACCGTAGCGGGTATGCATCTTGCCTGGAGTAGCCAGATTGTCGTCGTAATAGTCTTCAATATTCCAGCGATCGCGCTTTACTTCCGAAATAGCATCAACACCATTGACTAACAGTTCCCAAAAGGCTTCTGGAGTATTAGCACCCCCAGGAAAACGACAGCCCATACCAATAATTGCGATCGGTGATCGATCTTTATTTTTCTCTTGTTGAAGTTGCGATCGCAGTTCTTTAATTTCTGATAATGCTTTTTGCATTAAGACTTTGTAGTCAGGCATTTTTTTCTACTTACTTATCTACATTTAGATTGTTTTTCAGATGAGAATCATCTATTTTGATCCGCAGCAAAATTGCTATCAAATGTTTGACTAACTAATAATAGTCGTGAAAATTTTCACGACGCGATCAACAAACTCTGAAGGTAAAATTTCTTTAGTACTTTTCTACCATCTTGTATTGAGATCGACAGTTCTGACTTGTTCGGCGATAATTGAACCTTTTACTTTATAGCCAGTAGGAATTTCTACCATCATTTTTACTTTGGGTTTGACCGCACTAGTAATAGGTGTCAACACAACAATTCCCTTACGTTTTGCATTGTACTTAGTATTGCTTAGAACCAAACAAGGACGGGCATTTCCTGCTTGTTCTCTACCACTTGTAGGATTGAGATTAACTCGAATTATTTCTCCTCGACAAATTTTCAAATTAACTCTTCCCCTTGACATTCGCTCTCTACAAAATTCCGTACATCCTCTGGATATTCAAAATCATCGGGAATGCTGTTAATTAATTCATCTATATCGATTTCCTCCTTCTTTTTTATGATTAAACTATTATCCGACTGCACTAATTCTACGACCGAATTTTCCTCTAAACTCATACTTTGGGCGAGTTTGTTTGGAATCCTTAATCCAATACTATTTCCCCATTTTCTTAGTTCTATTTCCATTTTTATCGATAAAAGTTATACATTGTATAATTTTAAAATAACCTAAAAGCAATTAATTTTCCAACCTTTATTGACTCTCCTCTTCAAGTGCTGCTGCGAGTAAATCGGCAATGTCTGCTTCTGCTTCACTATCCTCAGATGCGTCTACTTCTGGGAACATTTTCTCTAAAATGCAATCCGTTAAAGCTTCTATGTTGGGATAGTCGAAAGCCACTGTGGAAGGTAAGGTAAAGCCGATGCTATCTTGTAAGCGGTTTTTAAATTCGATCGCCGTTAAAGAATCCATTCCCAGATCGAAAAATCCTGTTTTGGTATTTACTTCTGAGGCAGAAAAACCCAATACTTTAGCTAATTCAGCACGTAGAGAGTCTAGTAAAAGCGATCGCCTTTCTGTCGGATTTGCTCGATCTAATGCCTGTAAATCGATCGCAGTTGCTTTCTGTTGGGGGATAGATTGCTTAAACTCGTCGAAGAAATAGTTAAATTTGCCTTGCTGTAGAAACTTAGCCCAATCTATATCTACTACTCCTATTTGTGATTGTCCCCCAAATTTTCCAATTATGGGTAAATTTTGACTCTGTTCCCCCCAGCATTGGGGGGCTAGGGGGGCGAGAAATAATTGTTCCAAAATAGCTATTCCTTGTTCTGGCGCGATCGCATTTACTCCTAGCTGACTCATGCGGGTATCTGCTAGTTTTTCGGCTGCTGCGCCAATACTTGACCAAGTTCCCCAGTTTATACTCATGGCAGGTAAACCAAGGGAATGGCGGTAATGTGCCAAAGTGTCTAAGAAGGTATTCGCTGCGACGTGATTGGCTTGCCCAGGCGAACCTAACAAGGATACAGCCGAAGAGAAGAGGATAAAGAAATCCAGATTAATATTTTTGGTTAAATTGTGCAAATTCCAAGCACCAGCAACTTTTGGTTGTAAAACATTTTCCATTTGTTGCGAAGTCATATTTTGAATTGCGCTGTCGTCGAGGATTCCCGCAGCGTGGATTATTCCCTGTAGGGGCGTATCATGATACGCCCC
>CAKZYI010000368.1 GCA_937884735.1 uncultured Pleurocapsa sp. | reverse complement strand
GTTTACTGCGATCGCCTGAAAAACCTACTCAACTAGCAGAAGTCGAGGCTCCAACTCGTCAGCCTGATATTTTTGTGGATCCAGAGGAAAAAACTGAAACTTCTGAGTCAGTAGCCGAAAAGATAGAAGAGGAAAGTAAGGGAAATTCAGCCAAAAAGAAAAAAAATCTTGAAAGAATTTTGATAGGGGAAACAGAGACAGTTGAAAAACCGCAAGCAGCCAACCAACCACAAGGCTCAGAAAACAAAGAACCCAAAACTCTCGCCCAAATCGATGTCGAGACAGTGCCAGAGATAGACTTCCCCATTGTGACAACAGGAATATCTGAGAGTCAGTTGGTTAGCACATTAGGAAAACCCAACTCAGAAAGAAGAGGATGGCGACCAAACAGCAAAGTGCTGGTTTACTATGACGTAATCCCAGACAGGGTTAATCTTAGCTATCAATCAGATGATACAGGCAAGATTCGCCAGACAGATATAGCTTTAGATTCGTCTGTCAGTTTGGGTGCAATGCAGCAAACTTTAGACAAAATGTTGAGTGGAAATGCTTCTGCTGACATCAAAGAGAAGCTGCGGAATGTTTACAATCGCCAAACTAATTTCAGTTTTTTTAGAACCAGTAACTTAGAAGGAAAAGTACAGCGAGATACAAAGGATCGCGTCACTATCTCAGTTTGGGAAAGAGGATTTCAATAACATTTTATAAGACTACGATATAACCCAAGTTTTTTCTCTATTTAGGTTTTTTATGTTGTTTTATTAATACCATTTGGGAAATATAAGCTTATTAAGTTGATCTAGATCGTCATGACAACAACTATAAAGCTGACTCCCGCACAATTATTATCACAATTAGCAGATGCTAATAGCTATGGTTGTCTGGAACTTCACAGTGGATTGGTTTCTTGGAAAATTTATTTACATCAAGGAAAAATACAATATGTTTATTCCTCTGTACAATTACTTGACCAACTAAAATACCATCTGCACTATTTTGGCTGGAAGCAAGCCATAGCTGCTTTAAAGAGTTTGCCACAATCTTTTATAAAGCTACAATCATCAATACAAGACAAATCTCCTGCTCATAATATTTATAGCAAGGTTATTTCTTGGCTGTTGGCAAAACAACATCTCGATTTATCTCAAAGTATCAAACTGATTCAAAACTTGACGAAAGACGAGCTAGAGTCCTGTCTATGGCTAGATCATGTTACTTCTGTATGGCATGAGGGAAGACCAATTCCACCTTGGATTCCAGTTCAAATTAGAGATCATCTATCTTGGAGCGTATCTGAGTGTCTTAACGAAAGACAAGTCAAGCTAAGACAATGGCAAGCTTGTAGTCCAGAAATATGTTCTATTTATCAACGTCCTTATTTTCCTCCTGGTTGGGAAACAAAGTCTCTTCCTAGTTCGGGTACTCTTAATCAAAGTACCCTAGTAGAATTGACCCAGATATTGAGAGGACGTATTAGTATCCGTCAGCTATCAGTGCTTTTGAAGAAAGATGAACTTAAAGTTGCGAAGATATTATCCCCCTACATCGATCGCAAAATAATTTATTTACATCACCCCCAAGCACCTTTAGATAAATTACCGACGATTCCTCGTCAGAGAGAAGATACTCCTCAAAAATCCCTTCAAGTTCAAATTAGTGATGATGATGAAATAACTCAAATCAATACTTCTAAGACAAAAGTTAAGGCTTGGAAGATAGTTTGTATTGATGATAGTCCTACTATTTTAAATGAAATAAAACGTTTTCTAGATGGAGAAAAATTTCAAATTACAGCCATAGATGACCCCGTACAGGCTGTATCTAAAATTTTTACTCTTGAACCAGACTTGATTTTATTAGACATTACAATGCCTAGAATCAATGGATACAAACTATGCGGGCTATTAAGAAGTAGCGGAAAGTGTGATGACACTCCCATTGTGATGGTTACAGGAAATACAGGTTTAATTGACAAAGCCAGAGCCAAAATATCTGGAGCAACAGACTACTTTACCAAACCCTTTACCAAGGAAAGTTTGAACAAAATAGTCGCTAAACACCTTCCGTAATTTATTAAAAAACTACCAAAATATTCGTTGGAAATAATATCAAAAATATCAAAAATGAAAACTATTTTAATTGTTGACGATATGAAATCTGAATTAGATATGATGGCAAACTACCTAACCAAAGCAGGTTATAACATCATTATGGCAAACAATGGAGAAGAAGCGATCGCTTTGGCGATTGCTAAAAAGCCCGATTTGGTGGTAACAGATTGGATGATGCCCAAGATGGGAGGATTGGATATTTGCCGTAAATTGAGAAGAAATCCACAGACTCAAGCTATTCCCGTAGTTACCTGTACCTCTAAAGATCGAGATGTAGATCGGATGTGGGCAAAAAAGCAGGGAATCAAAGCCTATGTAACTAAACCTTGTACTCAGGAAGAATTGGTTATGGCAGTACAAGGAGCTATGGAGTAGCAGTCAGTATGGAAACGTTTAGTGCAGCGGCAAAAGTTCAAGCCAATTTAAAAGAGTTATTCCAAAGTAAGCTAGCACCTGGAGATGCTTATGTTAAATTTCAGCTATCTTCAGGAATTACAGCCTTGTTATCGATGAGGCAGGTAAAAGAATCTTTGATTGTTGAAGCTAGCCAAATTACTCCTCTACCGAATATGCCAGAGTTTACTATTGGTATTATAAATTCTCGCGATCGCGTTTTTTGTATATTTGACTTAGCTTTACTGTTAAAACTATCTTCTGAATTAATTGCTCCTCGACAACATCAGATCATTGTCTTCCAAACTGTTGCCGAGCCTAAAATTTATGTTGGCTTAACTGTAACTCAACTCCAAGGAATTATTCGTATTTCTAAAGAACAAATTCAGCTACCAAATAATTCCATTGATGAGGAATTAATGCCTTATATTTCTGGAGTAATCAAGCAACAAGAAACAACAGTCCCCATATTAAACTTTGAGAACATTTTGCAAGCTTTGATTTCTCAACCTTAGCAAAATATTGTTTTCTCAATATTCTAATTATTTTAACTATTAAACTAAATCTTATTTATTGCTATGAGCAATTCTCCCCAGTCAAGACCAACTAATAAGCAAAATTTCCCAAGTAAAAAGACCAACTCCAAGTCTTTTAACCTCAAAACTAAGGTAACTTGTTTGGCGATTTCTATCGGTGTTGTTCCTGCTGCTACTCTAGGAATTTTGGCACATTCTGTTGTCAATCATTCTCTAAGCCAAGAACAAAGAGAAAAAACTGCCATAGAAACCAATACGGCTATGAGTGGAGATATTGCCCTAAAAACTATCCAACGCTTAGATTTTGCTTTGTTATGGGGAACAGGAATATTGGCACTGTTGGTTGAAGCCATCTCTGTATAGATGGCTGACTACGCTACTGTTCCTTTGATTGAAGCAGTAAAAGCTCTAGAAAAAATCCGTCAAGGAAAACTAGATACTCGTCTAGCTGCAAAAAGTGAAGACGAAAAAGGGATACTCAATGCCAATATCAACTTGATGGCAGAACAAATCCAGGCTTCACTTCAAGAACAACAGCACATAGCTGAAAAACAAAAAGAAGAGAAAAACAAGTTAGAACAAGCTATTCATAATCTTTTGAATGAAGTATCTGAAGCAACTAATGGAGATTTGACCGTTAGAGCCAATTTAGATTCAATGGAATTGAGTACCGTTGCCGACTTATTTAACGCCATTATTGATAACTTACAAGATATTGCGATCGAGACTAAAAGATCGTCTAGCCAAGTAGGTTCTTCTCTCAAACAAAATGAAGAGGTGATTCTAGTATTGGCAGAACACGCTTTGTCTGAGGCAAAGGAAACGCGGGATAGTTTGGTTTCTGTAGAAGAAATGTCTAGCTCCATTAAAGCCGTTGCAGCCAATGCTAGCCAAGCAGAAAAAATCGCTAATGATACTTACAATACAGTAATCGATAGCTCTAGCAATATGGATCTTACCGTAGAGAGTATCCTCGCTTTGCGGACTACTGTAGGAGAAACATCGAAAAAAATGAAGCGTTTGGGAGAATCTTCCCAAAAAATCTCTCAGGTGGTTTCTTTTATTGAAGAAATTGCCATGAACACCAATGTACTGGCTATCACCGCTACAGTTGAAGCAGGGCGAGAGGGAGAATATGGTCAAGGCTTTACAGTCGTAGCCGAACAGGTGGGTGCGCTAGCCGAACAATCTGCCGCAGCAACCAAAGAAATTGCCAGCATTGTAGCAACAATTCAAGCCGAAACCAAAGAAGTAAACCAAGCAATGGAATCTGGTACGACTCAGGTAGTAGAAACTACCCGTATTGTAGAATCTACCAAACAAAGTTTGGGAGTGGTGCTAGAAAAATCTCAAGAGATTAACCAACTGATGGAATCAATCTCTCACACTACTGTATCCCAAGCAGATACTTCTCAAAATCTTACCGATTTGATGCACAAAATCTCAGAAATGTCTGAAACTACATCCAAAGCTTCGCAACGAGTAGCACAGTCAATTGTGGATGTAGCGGAAGTTGCTGCCAAATTAGAATCTACCGTAGGGCAGTTCAAAGTAAGCTAATCGACTTTATCGAAACAAATTAATAATTTAAATCTTATGAAAGTTACTCTATTTAAAAGTTTACAATTTCGCCTACCTTTTTTAGTTTTATTAGCAGTTGTTCCCACCACTATAATTGCGATCGCTCTTGCTAGTGCCAATGCTAGTAAAATTATTCACCAAGACATCCAAAACAACTTAGCACTTAGAGTCGAAGCTTTAGACAGCAAAATTTCTGGCAAAACAGAAATGAATCTTTTAGCTCAAGAAATTGATCAGACTAATTTTGCCAAAACTGGTTATGGTTTGGTGGTAAATGAAAAAGGTAATATTTTAATTAATCCTAATTCTGCTTCTGGAAATAAATTAGCAAACTATAGTAGTTATCCTCCTGTAGCAAACTTATTTGCTGGACAAGAGGGATATTTTTCCTTTACCGACAAGACTGGAATGGAATGGGTATCCCACGGAATTCGACTAGATAATGGTTGGGGAGTATTTGTCTTGCAGCAAAAATCCGAAGCTTTTCTTCAAGAAAAAGACTTCCAAAAATCCGCAGCACTAATTGCAGGAATTGCCATGGTCATTATCGGTACAATCACTTGGCTAGTGGCTAAACGTTTGACTCAACCCATAAGCCATATTACCAAAGCAGCAACAAAAGTTGCAGAGGGGAACTTGGGAGAGAAAATTAAAGTCGAGCAAGAAGATGAAATTGGTATTTTGGCTAATTCTTTTAATAAGATGGCGCAACAGTTGCAGACTTCTATTACCAGTCTCGAAGCACAAGCCAACGAACAGCGACAAGAAAAAGAAAAGCTAGAATCAGCAATTTTTACTCTAATTGATGAAGTTGCCGATGCGACAGAAGGAGACTTAACCGTCAGAGCCAATTTAGATTCAATGGAATTGAGTACGGTTGCCGATTTATTTAACGCAATTATCGACAACTTACAAGAAATTGCAATTGAAGCACAACAATCAACTAGTCAAGTAGGTTCTTCCCTCAGACGAAACGAAACAGAAATGAGATTTTTAGCGGAAAAAGCGATCGCAGAAGCCGAAGAAACCCGAAACACTTTGATGTCTGTAGAACAACTTTCTCACTCAATTCAAGCCGTTGCCACCAACGCTAATCAGGCGGAACAAATTGCCGATGATACCTATAACACTATTGTTAATAGCACCAATAACATGGACTTGACCGTAGAAAGTATTCTTACACTGCGGACAACTGTAAGTGAAACAGTCAAGAAAATGAAGCGTTTGGATGAATCTTCCCACAAAATCTCAGAAGCGGTTTCCTTGATTGAAGCGATCGCTCTTAAAACAAATGTATTGGCTATTAATGCTGGTGCAGAAGCAGATCGAGCAGGAGAATACGGACAAGGATTTGCTATTGTTGCCGAACAAGTGAGTTTGTTGGCAAAACAATCTAGCGCAGCACTCCAAGAAATTGCTCGCACCGTAACCCTAATTCAAGCTGAAACCGAAGAAGTCAATCAGGCGATGACATCGGGTAACGATCAAGTATTGGAAACTTCCCGCTTAGTCGAATCCACTAAAGAAACTTTGGGATCGGCTCTGGAAAAATCTCGTAAAATCAATCAATTGATGGAATCTATCTCTCAAAGCACCATCTCTCAAACAACTACTTCTCAAAATGTAACTGACCTAATGCAAAAAATTGCCCAATTGTCTGAAACTACTTCTCTATCTTCAAAAAGAGTAGCCAGATCGATTGTTGAAACAGCCAATGTAGCCGAGAAATTGGAGTCTACCGTATCTCAATTTAAAGTCGCTAAATCAGCTTAACTATTTAATCTCAAACCTCGACCTTTCATTTATTGATAAATCGACATGGATACAGAACAACAGATCCGCCTTAATTTTCTCGACGAAGCAGAAGAATATCTCGATCGCATGGAATCTAATCTAATCGGATTTGCGGATACTGAGATTGATGCTCAAAAAGTAGATTTGGTTTTACGTGCGGCTCACTCTATCAAAGGTGGAGCAGCAATGATGGGTTTTGATATTCTAAGTCGGGTAGCTCATCGCCTCGAAGATTTCTTTAAGATTTTGCGAGTCCGCTATGCTTGCGATCGGATTGAAACTGAAGTAGAGACTCTTTTACTACAAAGTGTTGACTGCCTAAGAAATATTAGCGAGCTGAATCGGCAAGGAATAAAGGTGGTTGAGGGTGATGTTAGCCAGCGTACCCAACCTATTTTTGAGGGATTACGCTCTTACTTAGGTGATTTGGAAATTGCTGATGAAAATGCCTTGCTTTCCCAAGATGAGGATATGGATCCTGCGATTCTTATTTTTGAAGAAGGTGTTGATGGAGTTTTAGACCGCTTTGAAAATAAATTATCCGAGTTAGGAATTGAAGAATTAGCTCAAGAATTATCGGTAACTGCTCAAGAACTAATTGGCTTTGGTCATATGGCCGATCTCAGTTCATTTATTGAACTATGTGAATCTATTCAGCATCACGCCACAGTCTTATCTGAATCAGCAGAGGTAGAGACTTTATCTAGTCAAGCTTTAAAAATATGGCGGAGATCCCATGCTTTGGTTTTACGAGGTAGCATTAGTAAACTACCTTCCAATTTAGAAGGTTATGAATCTGTTGGTGATAATTCAAATAATCCTCCAACAGAAGAGGAATTTGACCCCTTAGCCATAGATGATTTAGAACTGGGTGAATTACAGTCGGCTTTTGAACCAGAAACAGAGGAAGAGGAATTTGACCCCTTAGCCATAGATGATTTAGAACTGAGTGGATTGCAGTCGGCTTTTGAACTAGAAACAGAAGAAGAGCAAGTAACCGTCATTCAAACAGACATGGTTAGCTCCGTTGTTCCCTCATCACCAGAGATAGAGCCTGTTGTAGAACAAGTTGAAAAAATGGTTCGGGTTCCAATTTCTCAACTAAAGCAGTTTAATACACTTTTTGAACAATTGGTTTTAAATCGAAACAGTATTAATCTACGTCTACAGCAATTACAAAATGTAGTAACTTTGATGAGTCAGCGTATGTCTCAGATGGAGCTTTCCAATACTCAATTAAAACAGTGGTACGACCGTGCTTCTGTTGAAGGGCTTTTGAGCGGTAAAGATTTGCCCATATCTGCTTCAGTTTCTTTGACAAGCAACAAACGAGACAATTTTGATAATCTAGAGATGGATCGCTACAGTGATATTCATCTTATTTGTCAAGAACAAATAGAAACTATTGTTCAACTTCAAGAAGTTGCAACAGATATTGAATTGGGCGTAGGAGAAATTCATCAGTCTGTTAGGGACTTGCACTACACAACCAAATCTATGCTGGGTAACGTTACTCGTACTCAAATGTTGCCGTTTACGGATGCAGTTAAACGTTTGCCCAGAATAATTCGGGATCTCAATCTTCAGTTTGATAAAAAAGTTAAGCTCAAAATTATCGGAGAAAAAACTCTTTTAGACCGCTCTGTAATTGCGGCTCTAGCCGATCCTTTAATGCACCTATTACGCAACTCCTTTGACCACGGTAATGAAGATAGCACAACTAGGATTGCCGCAGGAAAATCAGAATCAGGTACAATTACCATCCAAGCAAGCAATCAAGGTACCTATAGCGTTATTACTCTTAAGGATGATGGAGGAGGTATCAATCTTGATAAAATACGCGATCGCGTGTGTCAGATGGGTTTTACAACCGCCGAAGCAGCACTTATCCCAGAGACAGAACTAGTTAATTTTATTTTTGAGCCCGGATTTAGTACCGCTCAACAAGTTACAGAACTATCTGGTAGGGGAGTTGGAATGGATGTGGTTCGCACCAATATCCAAGAAGTTAGAGGTGATGTTCGAGTAAACACCATAGAAGGTCAAGGTACAACTTTTACCCTCAGAATTCCTTTTTCTTTATCCATTCTTAGGGTCGCAATTATCGAGCAAGGAGGTATTATTTTTGCCATTCCTGCTAACAGTATTCGAGAATTGATTCCTCTGGAACTAGAATCAACCTTAGAAACTGACAACATAGCAACTATAGAGTGGAATAAATTAGAACTCCCCCTAGCAGAAGTAGCCAAAAAATTGGCATATACTCGATCGCTAAAAGTCTTGAGTCTCCCAGGAAAGCCAACTATCGACAGTCCGATGACTTTAGTGGTGGGGGACAAGCAATCTTATACGGCATTAAGAATTACCCGTTTTTGGAACGAGCAAGAGTCGACTATTAGGACAATCGACAGTCCTGTACCTTTACTTCCAGGTATCATTAGCTCAGTAGTTTTTGGCGATGGAAAAGTTATTCCCTTAATCGATCCTATTATTTTGGTTGAAAATTATCTCAATAATTTAGCTGAATTTAATGAGTTAATTGAAGCAAATAGCAAAAATATACCGACTGCTACGACTATTCTGATAGTAGATGATTCAATTAATGTTCGTCGCTATTTAAGTTTGACTTTAGAGAAAGCAGGTTATGTTGTAGAACAAGCTAGAGATGGTCGTGAAGCCGTCAATAGACTACTAAGTGGACTTGCTGTCGATGCAGTAATTTGTGATGTTGAAATGCCTCAATTAGATGGCTATGGTGTCTTAGAGGAAATAAAAGAGCGACCTGAATTTGCCGACCTTCCCATCGCTATGCTGACTTCTCGTAGTAATGAAAAACATCGTAAGTTGGCAATGAACTTAGGAGCTTCAGCTTATTTTTCCAAGCCATATAACGAGGAACAGCTACTAGATAAGCTAGAGGAGATGTTAAATTAAGACTCTTAAATTAAGACTCTTAAATTAAGACTCTATTTTAAGTTCTAAACCAAATTCCAATGGCTCATAACCAATATCAATTCCTTCTTCTTTGACCAAATTCCGCAGTTTATTGAACATCTCCAAACCGTCGGGACGTAAGATAATAATTAGATACTGTTCTTCTTTGTTTGCCTTTAAGTTGGCGATCATTTTCCTAAAAGGAGACTCTAGATCGTAAAAATCTGCTCTGGGGGCAAATTCTTTACCAGGATGAAGCACAAAACCATCTTGACGACATTCAATATATGAAGGAATTTTGGTTTTATTTGCACCTTTACTGTCTTCGTCTGTCTTAGCTATTACAACAGCCTCTTGAGGCTCTAAAGCTTGAGTCGTCATGACAATGATTAATAAAATAAGTGTACCAATGGTACAGGCTAGAACAGAGAGAAAAGGAAATAGTTCTACTTCTGTTCGCTTTTTTCGATAAATATTGCGCCGAGACATATAGTAGTAAGTCGATTAGTAAATAGAGAAAAGTTATCTTGCCAAACAGTAGGAAATAGTAAATAGTCCAATACATACTGCCACTATTCAAAATAAACTCACGAATCTTTGTTAGAGTCTTGTTCTACTAGAGTAATACGACGAGGTTTGTTTAGCTGCTGTAGAATCGGTTGGAGTTGTGCAAGATTATCTTTAACCGCAACAAGAACATTTTCGAGTTGAGCTGTTTTTTCTAAAGATGTAAAACTTCTTTCCAGACCTTGCTGAATGTGCTGAAAATCGGACATCTTTTGAGTAGCCATCTCTAAAGAGCCAACCCGACTTTCTAAGACTTTAGCTGCATTTTCTAACTGTTGACTAATACCTTGGGTTTGAGCATTGAGGTCATTAGCTACCGCTTTATTGTTTTGTTTAATTTCTTCGATGATTCCTCTAATTTGCTGTACGAGCTGTTGATTTGTCTGTTGCTGTTGGGCAAAAAATCCGAGAAATTCTTCGCGATCGCGATTGGTTTGCTGTCTGATATCGTTAACTTGGGCAATTACCTGAGAACTAACATCTTGTACTTTGCTAATTTCAGAAATAAACCCTGTAGACAATTTTCTGGCTGCTTGCTCTGCGTAGGTATGAGCTGGTTGAACTAAATCTTGGGGATTGGGAAAGTTTTCTTTGATTGACTCTTTGACAGCACGATCTATTGTTTCTACATCTAGCTGCTCGTTATTTTTTTTGAGACGGGGTAACAGTTTGTCATTAATAAAGACATCAATACCCAATAGTAATTTAGATTCGTAGCGTTCTACTAATACCAGAGGAATCATGACCAAAACACTCAGAAACAGAGCCAAAAGGGTAGTATCAAATGCCAGCCCTAGGTTGGTAGTTACATTTCCAATTCCTCCTTTGATGGCTTCCACATCACCAGAGGTTTCTAAGACTCCAGAAAAACTGCTGACTGCTCCACTAATGCCAATAACTGTACCAACAAAACCCAGAAGAGGAATTGCCCAAATCAAAATGCGAGGGACACTATAGGAAGACTCAGAAGCAGCAAGATAAAAAGAAGAATCATCTAGAGCAAATTCATTGGCAATTGCACGATCTCCGCTTCCAATATAGGCTTTTAAAATCCTGCCACAGCGCAAAGCTACTAAGTTACCGTCTTTAATCAATCTCTCTTGAAAATAAGCAACTTCATGAGAGTCTGGTTTGTCTAGGGGAATATGATCGGCTATCCATATTTTTCCTAGAGCATCGTATTCTCTGCTTAACAGTAGAAACTTTAGAATTGTAAAAGCAATTACCAAAGAAGTCAGCGCAACCACTACAATTTGAACAAATTGCGCTGTTCCTTGATCGTACAATAACTTACCGATATAAGACTGTCTTAATATTGGTACGATGCCAACCACAAGGTAAGTAACTAGAAAAAACCCTCCTGCGATCGCAATGAGCAATTTAGAATCTACTTCTAGCTCTTGACGCTTAGAATTACGAGAACGAGGTTTTTTAGGTTTATTAGGTCTAAACTTGCTCATATTGATTTTCAGATTTGTCAGTTATGGTTAGTTACTATCTTGTTGTTTAATTTATAAGTCTTCTGTTTGTCAGTAATAGCTTATCTGTCAGTCCCTAGTCAACTCAGACTTTGCCAATCTAATATCTGAAGAGTAATTTCTAATTGTAAGGCTATATTTATATTTTGTTTACCAAATTCAAGTAAAAATAACGAATATAAGACATTGTAAAAAATAAAGTCAGCCATGTTTTGTTAACGGAAACTAACAATTCTAAATCAAATTATTTTCCCATTCAAAAAGCGATCGCAATATAAGAAAGCGATCGCTTTTTGAATTTATTTAGGCTTATTGGAAAGATATAATATTAATCAGGCGAGGCAATAACGGTGATATTGACAGTTCCTTGGCTAGACAAACCATATTGGTCTTCCACCGTATAGGTCATGCTAAATCCGCCTGGAACAGATCCAGCAGTGTAGACAATTTTATTATTTTCTACAACTGCTTGACCACCAGAGAAAGAAGCTTCTACTCCTGTGATTTTGAGGGTGTCTTTCGCTTCGTCATCATCATTAGCTATTGCATCAATAGTAATTGAGCTTAAGATACTGGTAGTAATTTCGTCCGTATTGGCTACTGGAGCAATATTAATCGGCAACCCTCTAACGTCTTGAGGAATTGCTGAGAATGTATGATTGTCTGACTCAAATGCTGAACCACCTTCGGTTAAAGTCGCAACGACAACCTCATCGTAAGCTATGTCTTCACCAAAAAACACGTTGACAAAAGAGAAAGGCTCATTAAGATGTCCAGTACTTTCCCCATTGTAAGCTGGATTTCCATAGTAGGCTGATGATTGAGCTGTGCCATAACTACTAATAAAATTTACCAAATCGACAGTTTTAAATGACGCTACTTCTTCGCCATCGTTTTTGAAAGTTATTTTATTGTAAGGATCTCCTGCTGACCACCAAAAGCCAAAGTATTTTTGATCTTCGCTAACAGTTAAACTATAGCTTCTAATGGATTGTAGTGCTTCTTGAGTAATAAAATTAGAACCGTTGGCACCGCCCCATTGATCGGCAGTTTGAACTTTCAAGTCATTGCCGTATGAATAAGTTGTATTTTGATTAGTTATTTCAAAATCATTTGTTCCATTTTGATTATTAAAATCAACCACGAAATATTCATCTTCATTAGGTAATTGAGAAGTTTGAATATTTGGATTTTCAATGGTTACTGTGATTCCTTCTTTGTTATTTTCTTCGCTCAAAGCTTTTTCTGAAGAGATTACAGCACCAAAGCCAGCAAATAAAATAGCAACAATTACAGTGTTTAATATTTTATTATTCATTATTATTTAAAAGTTCGTAGTAGATATTTATATTTTTGCTTATATAAATTTTAACTAGAATAAATACAAATGTAATCCTGCAAAACACTGGTTTTTGAATATGAAGCAATCAACAAATTTATAGTTTAATTTCAAATTTTGATAAAGTGGAATTTAAAATTAGGCTAATTCAAGTTTCTTGTTTTTTATAAACTACGTATAAACACTATTATTAGCCAATAAAATAACAAAGATTGTCGAAAATATTTGCTTTTAATTATTTTATTTGAGCAATTAAGGTTTAATTAAATTTAATTTGAGAATGAATAATATTATAGCCAGCATCTTTAATTTTTTGGCTAGATAGTTTCATGTTGTATGGACGATTAGAAGGTTGAGTGTCATCCCAGGTAACACAAGGTAAATTGTGCGCCTGAAAAAGCCCATCGAAGAATTCTTTAGTAGTTAAAACTTGTTCGCTAGCCAGATTATATATACCATCCAATTGCTTTTGCTTGGCAAAATCGATAGCACTAACAATATCCTCTAAATGAATCCAGTTTGTATAGTCTTCTCCTTTCCCTGGACGAGTTGTACCAGCTACTTTCCTAAATATTTTAATCAATTCTCTGCCATCACCATAAATCCCTGATAGGCGCAAGATACAGGTTTTGAACTCTGATTCAGAAACTGATAGTAAAACCTGCTCTGTTTTAGTCAATATTTCACCATATTCATTGCGAGGATTTGGTATTGCCGTTTCATCGACAATAGTATTTTTTTGACTGCCAAGAATACCATAACTGCTGGTATAAATTAGCTGTTTTACATTGCCTGTTTGACGAATAGCCGCTACTACATTGCTAGCTGTTTCTAGATAGGCTTGATGATAAGTTTCTGGAGTGCGTTGTTTCGCACCAACACTCAACAAGACCACATCTTTGTCGGCTACAAGATTTTTCAAGCCCCAAAGATCGTCTCCTGTCAAAACTAACACTTCTGATGAGATCTTTTGTAAGGTATCTTTTTTATTAGAAGTAGTGGTGGTGACTGTAACTTCTTCTCCATTTTGATGCCACATGCGAGCAACTGCACTACCAACATATCCACATCCAATGATTGCTACTCGCATAACTTCTTAAAATATTAATTACTATACAAACGGAATATTTCTTGTCTTTTTTAATTACCAATAAAACCCAACATATCAGACTACACTGCAATAAAATAAAAATTTCTTAGGCTTAATCGATTCATTGACAATGGAATATCAGTTGCACCAAGAAACAATTTTCCCTTTAAAATCATTTTTCTAACTAGCTTCAATAAATCA
>CAKZYI010000367.1 GCA_937884735.1 uncultured Pleurocapsa sp. | reverse complement strand
GTCATTGCTGACGGTAGCTTGTGCTTTCATCGATTTAGCCCAAAACCTCAACCTGTTGCTGCTTATTGGCTTTATCATGTGCGTCTTTTGTACCAGTCAAGATATTGCAGCAGATGCGATGGCGGTCAACTTACTTTCTCCTACTGAAAGGGGCTTAGGCAATGGAATTCAAGTAAGCGGTCACTATTTAGGAGCGGTAATTGGTAGCGGTGGAATGCTAATTTTGCTAGATCGAATTGGCTGGCAAAAAACTATGTTGGCGATCGCCTTAATCATGGTAGTTTCTTTGTTGCCCATCTTACTCCATCAAGAACAGGTGAGAGTAAAGACATCGGGGAAAGCACCTCCTATTTGGCGGGAATTAGCTGAATTTTTTAGTCGTCGGGAATTATGGCTTTGGCTGGCAGTATTGGCTACCTATACCACTGGATCGAGTATGGCAATTACTATGTTTCGTCCTTTGCTAGTAGATTTAGGCTTAGCCGCAGCGCATATCGGTTTACTAATCGGCGTTGTCAGCTATGGTGTCGGGACTTTAGGAGCGTTATTGGGTGGTCTAACCGTTAATTTTTTAGACCGCAAAAGACTATTAATTGCGGGTAGCTGCTTTCAAGCGGTAATCATTCTAGCTTTCTTATTGCCAGCCTGGGGATTTAGCAGCCTCGTTATTTTATATATTCTAGGAATGTTATTCAACGGTACTTTTGGTTTTGCCGAAACCGCCACTTCAACTATCAAGATGGATTACTGCGATCGCGATTATGCAGGAAGAGATTTTACCATTCAAACTTCGATTGCTTTTATCAGTAGTACGATCGCGGGTAGTCTCAGTGGAATAATAGCAGAAGCGATCGGCTATGGAGGTTTATTTATTCTTAGTGCAGTTTTGACACTGCTTAACTTAGTTTTAATCTACCAGCTAAAGATAAATTGTATTGCTAGCTGAATTGCCATAATCCTAGCTTCTATTTTTTAAAACGCTGGGATTAACGCCGAATTTCTTACGAAAAGCAGCAGCGAAGTGACTGAGATTAGAGTAGCCAACCGCCTGGGCTACGTCTGTGACTTTCATTGTTCCCGACTTTAATAGTAAATGAGATCGCTCCATGCGATAGCTATGTAGATACCCAAATACCGTTGTGTCAAATAGATAATGAAATCCTTGCTTGAGCTTATATTCATTCAAACCCACCTGTCTTGCTAGAGCATTAAGGGTCGGAGGATCGTCTATCTTGGCGATTAAAATTTCTTTAGCATAATGCAGACGTTCGATCTCCTCTGGTTTGGGTTGATATGTTTGAAAAGGTGTAGTGCGATCGCTGCTAATTATGGCTAAATTCAGTGCCAGTAACTCGATCGCTTTGCTCTCTAAATAAAGCTGTTTGGTCAATCCCTGATAGGGACAGTTGAGAATTTGATGCAGTGCCACCGCGATCGCTGGTGTAGTCTTGTAGCTTTCTGCAAAAAATCCCGTACTGCTGCGATCAATTAAACTCTTAATCCGATCTGGCAGTTGTTGCTTGTGCTTGGCAAAAATAGGTTTACGCAGATATGGTTCGATGCTCAACTCAACCATAACGACTTTTTTTTCCGCCATTAGCTCAAAGCTTCCCCGCACCTGGTTGCTGTAGGTAATCACACTACGATGGGGCTGAAGATACAGTTCTCGATCGTTTAAAGCAAAATTTGACTGCCCGCAAACTACCCAACCAATACCTAAAGATGAATATTGAATATCGACTTCGAGAATAACTGGTTCTTGGGTTAAATATTCTTGAATGTGTAGTTCTAATCCAGAATCAAAGCTAAAACTGCAAACTTTTCCCTGACCAATTCTCGGCAATATTTCAATCCGCCGTTCAAAACCATCAAAATACTGCAAGCTACCAACTTGTTGCTGAAACTCACTATAAAATTCTTGCTGATTATCAATCGAGAAATATGTTTTCATGGTTGTTCTATACTTTCCTGTTCAAAGACTTGTGGAGAAATACATAGTTTTAAAAAAGCTTTGGTAACTAAATTCATAATTTTGGCTATTTAATTTGCACGATAGTTTTAGAGCTTAATAGGAATAAATATCAACTAATTATAAAATGATTAGTAAAATTAAAAGACAGTAATAATCTTATTTATAGGAATAGAACTGAAGAAGTCATGCCATTATCTATCTCAGAAACTGATACTTTTTGCCTGTCCTCTGATAAATTAAATCAGCCGTCTGTAGATCTAATTCGGTCGTTGGATCGATCTTTATCTCTAGTACTGTAATTTCTACGGTGTGCTATTGCACAGATTAAAAAGTCAGTGTTTGCTCCTTGGATACCATTGCAACAACAAATATTTAATCGCGATCGCTATTTACTCAAACTTTTTTTCCCTCAATTCTGTTGCGTATTCAGCAACAGCCAAACAATTCCTCAGACATCCCGTCAATGTATGCTTGCTCGAATTCTGCTTGTTCGTAAAACATTGATGATTGTTTCGTTTAAAAGGAAAGAATTAAAAATCGATTACGCTCACAGCCCCTATCGGGGCAAAGCCTTCTTCGAGGGCGCTGGCGCATTAGCGCCGTTAGCCTTCGTATCGCCTTACTCTATCAGCTTTTATGAATCAAATTAGCTATGAGATTGTTTCAAGAAAAAACTTTTTATTTCCGCTTGCTGAAAGTATTTGCCTTATCAATTGTAACTTTAGTTATTGTGGTAGCGATCGCGATCGGTTCTCCAACTACGATCGTTGCTCCACTCGATCCTATCGATCCCATTACCGTCTACGTCACTGACTTTGGCTATCATAGCAGGTTGATTTTACCCACTCGTCAAGGCGAACTACTTCAATATGCCTATGGAGATTGGGATTATTTTGCTCTAAATCGGCAGAATTGGAATAATACGATGCCTACGGCTAGCTTCGCAATCGCAGCATTGTTCGTTCCCACTCAAGGAACTCTCGGCAGACGTAAGTTTAAAGATCTTGTCGAACTACAGCAGAGTCTTGGTTTGGGTTGGCAAAACATGCTCATGAGTTTGGAAGTTCCCCGCAACAGAGTATTGAGTTTAGAAAAGTCTTTAGATATGCGCTTCAACCAGAACCTTAACACCAGGGTCTTTAATCCCTATATTGGTTTAACTTTCGTCTTTGATGACCAGAATTACACTATGTTGCACAACAGCAACCACGAGCTGATTTCATGGCTCGAAAACTTAGGCTGCCAAATTAGAGGATTTAGAACTTTGCCCAATTTTCAACTTCAAGATAGTAATAAAATTCCTAAAAGGCTTGGAGCTAGAAGCCACCTCAAATGAATTACCATATATACCAGCCAAGTAACTGCTTGTCGGATTTTGTTAGATACTATTGGCAACTCGAACTAAATTCAAATTCACCAACAGTACAGACTAATAGAGTAATTCCTGCCAGCGAATTACAAATGATCTTTCACTACAAAACTCCGTTTAGAGAAGTTGACAAACGCGATCGCCACCTCATACAACCACGAAGTTTGATTTGCGGACAGCAAACGGAATATAAAGACATCGTTTCATCTGATTCTATCGGAATGCTTGCTGTAGTGTTTTATCCTTATGCACTTAGAGCTTTCTTGCCTAATTTGGTTAGTGAATTTACCGATCGCAGTATCTCCCTAAACGATCTATTCCCAGCAGAAACAAACATACTTGAAGAACGTATTATCGAGGCAAACAGCGTTCGTTCGCGAATTTTGTTAATCGAAAATTTCTTACTTAAAAGATTGACTATACTTAATAGTTTCTCTATCACTAAAGAAGCTGTCAACATTATTACCAAGGTAAACGGGCAAATTACTGTAGGTGAAATGGCTAATAAGCTGAATCTAAGCAAAAGGCAGCTTGAAAGAATATTTTTGGCTGATGTTGGGATATCGCCGAAGAAGTTAGGACGCATCATCAGGTTTAATACCTCAATTAAACTTTTTAGCCTAGTCGAACCCTTAACGGCACTTGCCTATGAAGCAGGATATTTCGACCAATCTCACTTAGTTCGTGACTTCAGAGAGTTTAGTGGTTTATCTCCCAAAGAGTTTTTTAGGCAGCCTTGTCACACACGGGAATATGGCATTACGCATTTAGGTTAGGACACTTATTACTTATGTACGGACGTTCCATGGAACGTCATCTACATTACTTACCAGCATTTCAATAGACTTGTCCCAAAATAACTTTGTACGACTATAGATGTCGCGTTCTTACAATTTTTCGCGACAGATCTAAGAGATATTGCAGACATGGTATTACCTAACAAAGGAAGCACGTCATGCACAATGATGATGAACTACTCAAGCAGATCGAGCAGCACATACACGAATTAGCTGTCAACATAGGCGAAAGACCAACGGGTTCTGTAGCAAATCGCAGAGCGGAAAATTATATTACGCAGATTTTTAGGCGTAACGGGTTTCAAGTTGAATTGCAGAAGTTTAATTGTATCGACTGGGAAAAAAATCGAACAACTTTAACAATCAAAAATGCTGAAGTTCCTGCTGAACCTGCACCATATTCGTTACCCTGTGATATTCGATCCAGCATTGAGGCGATCGCTAACTTCTCTCAACTTGAAAAGGCTGACTTAGGCGGGAAAATCGCCGTATTACGAGGGGAACTAACCCAAGAAACATTGATGCCGAAAAATTTTAGGTTCTATAATCCCGAACATCATCAAAAAATTATTAGTTTACTGGAAGAAAAGAATCCCGCAGCCATAGTTACTGCCAGCTTAAGTGACGAACATTTAGTTTCCATATTTGAAGATGGCGATCTAAATATTCCATCTGCTGTGGTTTCTCAACAGAATGAAAATATTATCCTCCAAAGTAATTTGCCAATTCACTTAAAAATTAACAGCAAAAGAAAGAATACAACAGGCGCAAATGTTATTGCTAGGAAAAATCAAACTGGTCGCCACAAATTCGTTGTCACTGCTCATTTTGACACCAAGCCAGGAACACCAGGCGCACTTGATAATGCCACGGGTGTTGCTCTATTGCTTGCCTTATCGGAGATTTATAGAGATACAGTTCCAGAGGATGTAAACATCGAATTAGTTGCCTTCAATGGCGAAGATTACTTTTCCACTCCAGGACAAGTAACCTATCTCGATACATACGGTATTGAATTTAACCAGATCGAACTGGCGATCAACTGCGATGGATTGGGGTTAAGCAACAGTAAAATCGGTATCTCCCTAATGGAATGTCCTAAAAGTTATAGAGATCGCATCGAATCAGTCAAGCAAGTTTTTCGCAATATTGAAATGTTACCACCCTGGTATCAAGGAGATCATATGCTATTTGCCTCAGCACAAGTACCAACTTTAGCGATAACTTCTACTGGGATATTCCAACTTATGGATACCGTCATTCATACCGAGAAAGATCGATTGAGTTTGGTCGAGCCAGAATTGATTCGCGAGGCTTGCTTTTTTATCAAAGAGATTATGAATTCATGGGAGAAGATATAGCAGTCCTATCTGATTTGTGAACAATATTAGTCTTAAGTGTCATTCGTCATCAGTCGTTTGTACCACAAGGGCATAACATCATTAATTGTTTTTATGAATGATAAGCGACTGCTATGGTGAATTCGTAGCAATTATTTTATGAGTTAAGGCGATGCCTACGGCTAGCTTTATTCCACGGGACTAGCTTCGCGTCGTGCAGAGCGGTATCCTTTGAGGCGCAATCGCTACTCGGATATTTTTAATACCTCGGCAATTAACACGCTCTTTTTCCTAGAATAGAGTCATTCGAGGAAACAAACCATGAATGTTTTTATCGTTACCGCTGGTTCGCGAGGGGATGTTCAGCCTTTTATCGTCTTGGGTAAGGGTTTAAAAACAAAAGGTCATACAGTTACGCTCTGCACCTGTTCCCGCTTTGAACCATTTATTGTCGAATATGGCTTAAATTACGGCTACATGAACGATAATCTGCTCAAACTACTCGATTCAGAAGCTGGGCGAGAAGTAATCGAAAATAGTGGCAATTTTTTGGGCTTAATCAAAACAACCCTAACCTTGTTCCAAAAAGCCAAAGCACTCAATCGGGAAATGTTCCAAGATACCTGGAATGCAGCCCAAGCAGCACAGCCAGATATTCTCATCTTTCATCCCAAAATACTTGTAGGTTCGCATATTGCGGAGAAGTTAAGTATTCCTGCAATTATGGCTACTCTAGTACCTGCGATCGCGCCTACTGCCGAATCTGTCGCCATTGGGTTTCCTAGCTTGAAACTTGGCTCTTGGTACAATAAATTTTCTTATTGGATTTTGCACCAAGGCTATCGAATGTACAATGATGTCATCAACGAATTTCGTCAAAATGTACTCGGTCTGGAAAAGCTTTCAAAATCCATCAGCCCGATACAAATGCCCAATGGTCAACTCTTGCCAATTTTGCACGGCTATAGCGAACTGGTTTCGCCCCGCCCCAGCGATT
>CAKZYI010000366.1 GCA_937884735.1 uncultured Pleurocapsa sp. | reverse complement strand
TTCTGCTTTAGGAGAAGTGAAGTAGTAAACCAAGCCACCTTGACCTGTGGTACGCATTTTAAGATTATCGATTTCTGTCCAAGACAAAGACCAACCCTTGCGGAAAAAGCTAGGCACCCAGCTAGGATAAGCTACCTGTATCTTCTTGTCGTCCAAAATTACTCGTTCGCTAAGAGCAGCATAAACTGCGATCGCACCAAAGGCAATGCCAATCCACAACATCCAAGATGGTATTGGTGCATTAGTAAAATCTGCTAAAAAAGGTAACGGAACTGTTAAACCAATATAAAGGCACAGTAGGGTGATACGAATAATGGGAGAAATTTTAAAAATGTTCATTTATATAATTACTGATGACTGATGACTGATTACTGATTACTGAATTTGTTTGTGATGGGCAACAAGAACTTAATTATTTAATCGCCAGCAAATTTATATCTGTTGCCCGCCCTACTTCCTTATTCCTTATTCCTTATTCCTTATTTCCCCCTGTCCCCAAAAGCCATCATATTTAATTACCTCAATATCTCCTAAAACTTGAGTTTGACAAGCCAGACGGCGATTTTGCTTTAGGGAATGGGGAGGAAGAGAACGTCGCGCTTTGTCTTTCCAGTTGGGTTGATTGACTTCGCCAATTATTTCTACTGCACAAGTACCACAGCTACCAATTCCTCTACAGTTGATAATTGTTGAGTTGCCGTTATGTAGGGCTATTTTATGCTTCAATAAAATTTTGCGTAAATTTGCACCCTTATCACAGGTAAATTTTTTTCCTTGTACTGTTACGGTGGGCATAGTCAGTTTGTACTTCGAGTAAAAAATATTTATATATTGATTGTCTCTAAGTAATTTAACATTTCTTAACTTCGATGATTCCATAATTTGACTTCATGAACCAAAAATCAGCAATTTGGATTTACGATACTACCCTTCGAGATGGCTCTCAGGGAGAAGGAATTTCTTTATCCCTAGACGATAAACTCAAGATAGCTCGAAAGCTAGATCAAATGGGAATTCCCTTTATTGAGGGAGGATGGCCAGGAGCAAACCCTAAAGATGTACAATTCTTTTGGAAGCTAAAAGAAGAACCTCTGCAAAATTCGGAAATAGTAGCTTTTTGTTCTACTCGTCGCCCAATTGTTGCAGCAGCAGATTTCATATTGCTCCTTGCTATTTTTGCTGTGTGGACTCATTGGGTAACGATTTTTGGCAAATCGTGGGATCTTCATGTCACTGAGACTCTTAAAACTAGTTTAGGAGAAAATTTAGCCATGATCCGCGACACGATTGAATATTTGCGGAGTCAAGGCAGAAAAGTAATTTATGATGCCGAACATTGGTTTGATGGCTATAAGCACAATTCAGAATATGCTCTGGCTACTTTAAAAACAGCTTTGTCTGCGGGAGCAGAATGGCTGGTTTTGTGCGATACCAACGGAGGAACTTTACCCCATGAAGTCAGCCAGATTGTGCAAGAAATGATTATTGCTATTCCAGAATTAAAGGAAGGAAATAGAAGTAAGATTGGTATACATACCCATAACGATGCGGGGACAGCAGTAGCTAATGCGATCGCAGGGGTAATGTCTGGTGCAAGAATGGTACAGGGCACAATTAATGGCTATGGAGAAAGATGCGGTAATGCGAACCTGTGTACTTTGATTCCCAATTTGCAATTAAAGCTCGGTTATAAATGTTTGGGACAGCTAGAACTATCAAAATTAAGCCCCAGCAGCCGTTTAATTAGTGAAATAGTAAATCTTGCTCCTGATGATAATGCTCCCTTTGTTGGGCGTTCGGCATTTGCTCACAAAGCGGGGGTTCATGTCTCGGCAGTAGCCAAAAATCCTTTGACCTACGAGCATATTCAACCAGAATTAATTGGCAATCAAAGAAGAATTGTTATTTCCGATCAGTCAGGCTTAAGCAATGTTCTACATTATGCAGCCAAGTTTGGTATTAACTTAAGTAAACAAGATCTTACCTGTCGTCAAATTTTAGATAAATTGAAGACCTTAGAAAATGAAGGATACCAGTTCGAAGCCGCCGAAGCTAGTTTTGAGTTATTAATGCGATCGATCCTCAAACCCCATAGACAACTGTTTCAACTAAAGGGTTTTCAAGTACATTGCAATATTCATCAAGAAATAGATAACCCCGCTAGCAAAGCTTTAGCTACTATAAAAGTAGAGGTAGATGGTAAAAACTTACTAGAGGTAGCAGAAGGAAATGGCCCTGTAGCAGCATTAGACAGTGCTTTGAGAAAGGCTTTGGTTAAGTTCTATCCTGAAATTGCTAACTTCTATTTAGCAGATTATAAGGTTCGTATTTTAGATGGGGGAGCAGGAACGGCAGCTAAAACTAGGGTTTTAGTCGAATCAAGCAATGGAGCAGAAAGATGGACAACTATCGGAGTATCAGCCAATATACTAGATGCGTCTTATCAAGCAGTCGTTGAAGGTATGGAATATGGTTTACTATTTCAAGCCTCTAGCAAAAAAAAAGTCAGAGATTACTCCTCCGTAAAAAGAGGAACCTTGCTCTGACCTTTGGTAAGTATAGTTAATTAGAAGTTTTAAATATATATGACGGCACTCCCAAACACAACTAAAAGTAGACTTAACAAAATCATCCAAGTACCTGGTGCTGTTTGGGAAGGAGATCGCCGCCCATTGGGAAACATGGCATCCCATTTAGATTTGGGTTTAGAAGTTGATGGGGAATGTATCATTTGGGTAGATGGCTCAGAAGGAGCAGTTATGGCGATGGATGTGGTTGCAGAAGATATGGGGATTGAAGCGGTAGTCAGAACTTTACTACGGGCAATAGAGTCGCCCCATCACCCAGGACAACCCCACCGTCCGCAAAAGATTGTAGTTCGCGACCGTGAAATTCAGTTTTTTCTCAGGGGTGCATTACAGGGCTTAGATATTAATATTGAGTATTCTCCCCAGCTACCCCTAATAGATCGCTTGTTTGAAAGTTTTGCTGAGATGGATAGCGAAGCCACTACCGCTTTACCTGCTGTTTATCAGGATGCAATCAAAGAAGTTGCTGGCAAGATCTGGGATAACGCCCCTTGGGAATTGTTAGCCGATAGTGATATTTTGCGGGTTGAATTAAAAAACTGTGAAATTGATGAAGTATATCTTTGCATTATGGGGATGATGTCGGCTGAGTTTGGCGTGTTGCTCTATCGTTCTTTAGACTCTTTAAAGCAATTTCGGGCTGCTGCACTAGGAAAAAATCAATCTCCTGCTGAATTGGAAAAGGCTTTTTTGGCTCAAGATTGTTGGTTTCTTAATTATGAGGAAGTCGAATCGCAATCCGGGTGGATGGAAACACCAGAAATCGAACCCTTTTTTGGTAGCCTGCACCCTTTTGAAGGCATGCGACCTTTTTTGGATGAAGAAGAAGCCAAAATTATATATGCAGTGCTGGAATCTTTGGGGCGTTTTTGCGATCGCAACCGTTCGATATTAGCCCAAGAACCAATTGATTTTATTGCTAAATCCTATCGAATTACTCTTCCTCAAATCAACGACCGTAAGGAAATTATTTCAACCAAACTTTCTACTTTGCCAGAATTAACCCAAGAGCTACTCAATATTGGTATGAGCGATTATTCTGGTGAAATAACTGAAGATATTGATATTTCTATTCAAGAAGATTTAATTCCCGATGGCTCTTTAATAACTTTAACTAGTTTGTCGTCAGATATAGTCAAACAAATACAGCATCAGAACAAAACTTATCATCAGCCTGTAGATATTGCTCCTCAAGAAGAAGAGTTGCCGACAATTTTCATCCAAACTACTCGTCCAAAGGCAAAATATTTAATTGACAAAATAAAAGAGATCGGTGGATTGAAATCAGTCTGTTTTAATCCAGGAGAAGATCTTTTTAGCGGAGATTCTTACAATTTAGGTCTATTGCAAACAGGTGATGAGGAACTATTTATATTTGCTGAATATTCTCAGCGCGAACCAGAATACACCAAGATATTACAGCAATGGCATCAAGGATGTAAGAAAACCCAAGGATACTGTATTGTAATCGTGGCAATGGGGGTCACAGGAAATAATCGCGGCAACCCTCAGCTAAAAGATATGCTGGCTTTGTATGAGGTTAAATCGATCAACGGTTCAGATATCGGTATGGGGGTTTTAGAGTTGATGCCAAATTTTGATTGATTTCTGATTAATTTGTAACGCTCATCAATTCTAGTACTCGTATCTGCATTAGTAAGACTGATAAAGTTGCGATCGCAACTTTATAATTAAACCTTGTCTACTTATATATTGACTAATTTAGAAGGCATAATCTTAGATGTTTGTTCAACCCCTTTCCAGAATTTGATTATTTGTCTTCCTGTTAGTTCGGGAAAAAAGTAATGAAAGAAATGATGTCCCATAGGAGTTGTCCACAATAAATCATCTTCTTTTAGATAATTACTCCATCTTTGAAGTGTAGGAAGATCTACAATGCTATCGTTATCACTACCGCACACCATCATTGGCATTGATACCCCACCCGATCTGACTAAATCTATTTGGAAAAGGGAGTGCCTGGTTGGTGCAGTCTGCAAGTCTTTTTTGAGAATTTTGACTAAATTACTGGTGTTAGCGCAACTTTGATTGCCAAACATCATTTGTACAATTCGTCCTAAAAGTGTATCTTGGCTGCAGGGCAGCATTTTTCGCATGTGATAATAATGTGCCTGCCAATCAATTGCTGGGGCGCAACCTACTCCCAACAGAGTTAAAGATTTTACTCGGTGAGGATATTTTCGAGCATAAAGTAATCCCAATAAACCACCTGTACCGTGACCAATGAGATTTATTTCCTGAGATTTAGACTTGAGGTAATCGTGAAGCAGGGTCAACGCAACATCTAGAGAACTTGCTTCGTCTAAGTCTTGATCGTATTCCCAGTAAGCGATAGGTATTTGATTCGACAAATAGCGAATAATCCGACCATCAAAATATTTAAAACTAGGATTGGCATTGATCCATACTGGTGCAGTAGAAGGAAATATCTTCATTTTGGGTAGGTGAATGTAGGCTTGAATAAGGAATACTTTTGTTTCTTTTTGGTGGGGCTACACTTGTTTAGGGCAACACAGCTATTACAAGAAGAAGGATTAGGATCTTGTAGAAAGTCTCTACAGCCAATTGCTGTTTCTGACATGGCAACCATTGGATTAACCGTACACTTAAGTCGGTAGTCTCTTGTAAAATAGGCACACTTAGAACAAGGTATTTTATGGAGGCGTTGAAGATGCTCAAAACCCTGTTTGACAATCGTAATTAATCGCCAAAATAAGCAAGTAAAAACTAACGTCCAAACGCTGAAACACAAGACTAGATGTATCATGAGTAAATGATTCTAGTAATTGAAAAGAAGAAAGAGAAAAGCAACAGACAATGTTGGCTCACTATAGTTAGTTGCTTTTCCCTGTTTATTGGAGAGGAGAACCCCAATCTTTTTGAAAAGCCATTAAATCTTGTTTAATAACTTTTTTTTAGAGAGCAAATTCAGACTTTAGTTGTGTCGTCCATCCTTGAATTCGTTCGTCTGTTAATTCTGATTGATTATCTTCGTCTAGAGCTAGTCCCACAAATTTACCACCTTTGTCTGCTTTAGATGATTCGTGTTCGTAACCCTCTGTAGACCACTGACCTACTGTTTCACCGCCTAGACTAGAAATCTTTTCTTCTAAGATACCCATGGCATCTTGAAAATTATCGGCATAGCCTACCTGATCGCCAGTGCCAAAATATGCAACCTTTTTACCATTAAAATCGATGCCGTCTAGGTCGTCTTCATAAAAGCCTTCCCAGTCAGCCTGTAGTCCGCCAATATCCCAAGTAGGACAGGCAATTATTATACGGTCGTAGTTAGCAAAATCACTATCGGTCACATCAGCAATTTCGTGTAAAGCAACTACATCATCGCCTCCTAGGGCTTCTTGAATTGCTTCTGCTGCTGCTTCAGTTTTTCCTGTAGTCGAGCCGTAAAATAGACCAATTGTAGCCATAATTGTTTTTCCTCTTGATTAATTTCGTGATTTTGAGAGTAAGAACTGTTTGATAGAAAAATATACTAGATTTATTGAGATTAATTATTAATTACTAAAAGAAACAAAATCTTTGAAAACAGCATTAATTCAATAATTTCAATAAAAATTTTAACTTTACATGACGATTTTAAAAACTAGGAACTAAGTAGAGAAGAACGTCTAATCCCTAATCATGTAAAGCTTGAGGAAAAACCTCTCCAGTATCATACAGCTTATTGCTATTAATTTGCAATTAAATTTTAAAAATTAGATACTGCCCTTTAAAATTGCTTCGATTACATAAAAGTGATCGTAAATTTGGTAGGCAAAGAAAGCACCGCCAAGACCCCCAACTAAAAAAGCGATCGCAAATTTGTTCCAGCCACTTGTGGTTTTAAGATTGTCTGGTACCTC
>CAKZYI010000365.1 GCA_937884735.1 uncultured Pleurocapsa sp. | reverse complement strand
GGCAATGATTTCCGCTGAGTTAGTCTTAGTAGGTCGATTATGATACAGCGCGCGAATTGGAAAAGGTATATTTAACCCGTTTCGCTCGGCAGCATACCAAACACGGGTCATAAACTCATCTCTAACCATTGGAACTTTGTCATAGTCAGACATAAACAGCTTAACTATATAGCCAATGGAAGAATCATCATAGGAAATAGTCTGTATAATTGGTTCTGGTTTATCCAAGACCCCTTTTGTTGATAGAGCAGTCTCTTTCATAACCCGCTTAACTTTATTGGGCGGATCGTTATAAGAAAATCCTACTCCCACAGGTTCAATATGAAGTTTTTGGGGACGACGATAGTTACGAATGGTTGCACCAGCCAAGGCTGCATTAGGAATAACTAGCATTTCGATTTCTCTGGTTAATAAATGAACCGAACGCCAGTTAATTTCAGTTACTTTACCCTTAATCCCATCCACCTCAATCCAATCGCCTTCGGTAAAGGGACGTTCAAAACGCTAAGCAATACCAGAACACAAATTTCCCAAAGTATCCTGAAGAGCCAAACCAATGACAATAGAGCCGACTCCCAAAGCAGCGATTAAACCGCCTAAATCTGCCCCCCAAACCAGCGATAGGACAATTGCTACACCACAAAGAATTAAGAAGACTCGACTAAGATCGCGAAATAATCGAGGAACATTGGCTTGCCAAGTTCCTGCTTTAGCACCATCGAATAATAGACCATTAATAACGGTTAGAGAACCATGAATAGTAAATAGCCACAGTCCAGTTTGTACTATACGTAGAGGAGTTGTATCTTCAGATAGCCCGATTATTTTGTTTAGTAAAATAAACAATGCCAAACTAGGAAAAATTAGGTTGCGGATAATTCTTAAAGTTGCGGTGAGCAACTTATCTTTTGTTCTTGCCCGATAAATAATTTCTCCCAATAATAGAGTCAGGAAAGGAAAACCAACAATTAATACTGCTCCCCAAATAAACCAATCTTGTTGCCAAAAAGAATCCTGCATGTTTTCAGTTATAAATTATCTTTCCTCGTTCTTTCTTCCATCAATAGGGTTTGGTTGACCAAACAGGGAACTTTTCTTGCCCTGCCATTTCACCTCTTTCCACTGGTTCAAAATCTTCAATAAATTCAGCGATACGATTGTGAACGCTTTCAGAAACTTGAATCGTGTTCCATTCGCCAATGGATTGTAAACGATTGGCAACATTTACCGTATCGCCCCACAAATCGTAAATAAATTTATCTCTACCAACTATTCCAGCTACCACAGAACCAGAATTGACCCCAATACGCAATTTGAGGTCGGTATTTTTTTCTCGATTGAAACGACGAATAATTCGCAACATATCCTTGGCAAAGTCAATGGTTCGTTTTGCATGGTCTAAACGAGGTACAGACAAGCCACATACAGCCATATAACCACTACCAATGGTTTTGTGTTTTTCTACCCCATATTTTTCGGCTGCATCATCAAAAGCACTAACCAAATCATTGAGTAAACCAACAGTTTGACTGGCAGGCAGAGTTTCTGAAAGCTCCATAAATCCGCCTAAATCAGCAAATAATACTGTGACATTGGAAAAACTATCTCCAATGCTTTCTTCCCCTTTTTTGACTCTTGCTGCTACTGGTTCGGGTAAAATACTGAGCAAAAGTTCTTCGTTTTCTTCATTCTTCTCCTGAACTAATTTCTTTTGATGGTCTAGGTTGTCTACCATCTCGTTAAAAGAATTGGCTAGTTCGCGAAACTCGTCTTTGGATTTAACTTTGACTTTGACATCAGTATTTCCCTTACCTACTTGGCGAAAACCGTCAATCAAAGTACGAATGGGACGAATGAAGTAGTAAGAGAGTATAGAGGCGATCAAAGTCACCAACAAAACAATAATTGCTGTTGCCAGCAAAACCCTGCGCTGAAAACCTTTAATTGGTTCAAAAGCTTCTTGTGTATCAATTTGGGCATTGATTACCCAGTCTAAATCATCTAGCTCTAGAGGACGATAAGCATTAAGAGTTCTTACTCCACGATAATCTTCAGCAATGCCAAAGCTTGTTTGATTGTCAAAAGCTTCTTGAATTACTTCGGTATCTACTTGTTGATGCAATATCGAACTGTTGAATTTTTTAATGAAAGCAATTTCATTTTTGGGTAAACCTTCAGCCGCTATAGCTTTGAAGTATTCTTCTGGCTGTTCGATGAGAAAGCGGGAATTACTACGCATGCCATAGTCTGCCCCTACTAAATATGTCACTCCTGACTTACCCAACCCTTCTTGTTTCCAATCATTATTGCCAGTCATGACACTGTTGATTTCATTGGCTGATAATTGAAACGCTAAGACCCCCGTCAACTCCGAACTATTGGTGTCAAATATAGGACTGGCGACAAAAGCAGCAGGTTCGGCATATGAAGCTCGGTAGGGAGCAAAATCGGAAATAGCTACAAAATTTGGCTCGTTAGCGTTAACCGCTTTTTTGAAAACGGTAGCCAAACCACTGTTAGAATAAGGCCCTCTAAAAAGATTAGTACCAAAATCTGTTTCTTTTTTGACTGTATAAACAACATTGCCAGTTTTAGCGTCAATTAGAAATAAATCGTAGTACCCCAACTGGGAAACCAAATTGGCGTAAACAGGTTGAACTGTTTTGTGAATTTCACTATATTCACTACCATCACTAGCATTGTTGAGATATTCTTTTTCTCCTATAGGATTGCTGTTTCCTGCAATGTAATGATATTGAAGATATCTCGCCGCGCTGTTTTGGGGCAAATAGGAATATAAAAGGGGTCTTCCTTCGGTATTTCCTGCCAGTTTGGGTAAGAAATCCTGATCGTAATAGTTTTTGAGCTGTTCGTGCCAAGCCAACTGAATTTTCTGGTCTTCTAATTCTTGGTAAGCTTGAGCAAAGCCTTGGAGGGTATCGTTAACGCTACCCTGACTGAAGGTCTGTACTTGCGCTCTAACGAATCGAAAATATCTTTCTATTTGATATGCTTTGGTTTCTCTGACGCTAATTAACTGATTTTGAATGCTGTTGTTGAGAGCTTGACGACCATTGTTGTAACCGACATAAGCGATCGCAATAATTGAGCTAATACATACACCCAAAAGCATTAGCATTAGTTTGGATTGGATACTTAATTTACCAAGCAAGTTTCTATATTCCTGTTTATTATTAGCTATTTATAAATACTTATAGAATAACTATACATATAGTTCTGATTACAAGAGTAAAAATTTATCTAAAATCAGTATATTTAAAGTATTACTCAAAATTAACAGCAAGATCGACCTAAACCAGTCAAGCAATTGGCAAAACAACTGTAAAGGTAGAACCAACACCAATTTCTGACTCTAACTGGATTTCTCCATCAAGTAATTGGACTAGTTGAGCAACAATTGCCAGCCCCAAACCAATACCTTCGGTTATGGTGCAGCTATCTGGTTGAGCTACACGGAAATAAGGGTCAAAAATTCTTTGACAGTCTACTTGAGAAATACCAATACCCGTGTCAGATACAACAATTTTTAGATAATTGCCTTTGATCTGTTCGCAAAATACTTTGATTGTTCCCGTTTTGGTATATCGAATAGCATTAATGACCAAATTACTAATAATTTGCTGGAGTCGTAAGGAGTCAGTCTGAATTTGTAATGGTTCGGGAGTACATCCCACAACTAAATCTAATCCTTTTACTTCTACGGCAGATTTTAAACTAACTACCACGCTATCTAGAAGTTTGCAGATATTGACCGAACGAGGAGTTAGCTTGATAGTTCCCTTGCTATAGCTAGAAATTTCTAAAGTGTCGTTTACCAACCGCAAAATTTTTCGTCCTTGAGTCAGAACTTGTTCAATGTGTCCCAAATTATTAATAGTGTTGTTGACTGGTTTGATTTGTTGTTGGCGCAAGAACAAATCTGAATAACCAATAATAGAGGTCAAGGGGGTTTTTATTTCATGAGTCAAATAAGAAAGACTATCTTGATGATCTTCAATTAATCTAATCAACTCTTGATTGGTTAAAAGTAATTGATGATGTAAGTTTTCTAGCTGACTTAATTTTTTTTGGGTATAGCTTTGAAAACTATTAGCCATCATTTTGTCAATTACCTGATTTAAAGTTGCGACCGCATCAATAATTTCTAGAGGAGAACTGGCTAAAAGTTCTGGCTGCAATCTTTGAAACAATATTTTTTTGAGTAGATAGTATTCCCTCGCTATTTCTTCAATATTAAAATCTTGTATTGCTCTGGCAAAACCATGTTTTCCTCCTTGATTTTTATCTGAATTATTTGTTTTGAGCTTATCTATACCCGCAAAAACTCGAAAAATAGCTGCTAATAACTGAGGAATATGATCCTCAATCGAGGCAGATTTTAATTTGTTGGAACTAGCAATTAGCTTATCCTCTATAATCGCTTCTATCCAATTTTCGGTAATTTCTTCTATGTTATTAATTAGTTTTTGGGTTAGATACTCTTTATTGCTCATTAAATAATATTTTTGGTTTGAAATAGATACTTTTTTATTATTCATTGAATCAATTTAACCGTATAAAACAACCTCTAGGTAAGATACGGCAAAATTACGGAAGATTTTTGTCAAAGCAAACCTTAACATTGAATATAAACTAGCTAATAGTTTCAAAATTTAAAACTAAATATTTATTGTTAATCAAACTGCTTTTATATGTCTTCTATCTATCGTTTGACACCTCAATCCTATTCCAATCTGCGTCGCTTACTATCAATTAAAACAAAACCGCTGGGTAAGATTTTGCAAGAAGCGGATTTAATCTCACCTTTTCAGCTAGAATCTGCCCTATCAAATCAGGTTCAATACCCTGACTTAAGAATTGGCGAGATTTTGGCTCAAGATGGTTTAATCAAGCCTGAAACCGCTGACTTTTTTGTTCATGACTGGTCAAAAGTAGTAATGGAAGCAGAAAAAAATGCTTTAGGCTACTATCTACAGCAAGCTGCAATTCTCGATCAAGAGCAGATAGAAACTGTTTTAGCAGAACAAAGATCTACAGGAGTTCGTTATGGTACTGTTGCAGTCATTCAAGGGTATATCAAATCGACAACCCAAGATTTTTTTCTAGCTAAATTATTTCCTGAAGGATT
>CAKZYI010000364.1 GCA_937884735.1 uncultured Pleurocapsa sp. | reverse complement strand
GGGATGGAGTCTGTAAAACAGCCTCGACTCGATCGATCGCAGCATCGACCATGCGGGTTAAAGCAGCAAATTCAAATAGGGGAAATAAAGGGGTGTAAAATCTCAAGCCCAAAACTAAAAACAATAAAAACGTGGCAGTTGTCAAATCTTTCTCATACCAAAAATAAAAACCCGTAGCGATAATCGCCACAAACCCCAGTTCTAAAACGGCGGCAAAGGCGATCGCAGGAGTAATTAGCTGCAATACTAAATCTAGATTGGTACGTCGATAAACTTTTAAAGCATCGCTAAATTGAGCAAATTGCCCATCCGTCCGACCAAAGGCTTTAATGGTGGATAGTCCCTGAATATATTCGATGATGCGAGAATTATCGGCGATCGCGCTTTGCTGTTGTTGGGCTGCCAGTTTTCGGAGTAAATTCTGACCATTAAAATAAATTACCAGGGCAATAGGAACTCCTGTCAAGGTGGCTAAAGTCAACCGCCAGTCGATAAACAGCAGTAGCCCAGAGAAGAAAATCGGTGTGGCGATCGCACTAACGGTTTTAGGATAAATCGAAGAAGGCAACATCTCAATTTTGGTCATATCATCCGTCACTAAGCCATTGAGATCCCCCACTTGTCTGGAGGTAAAAAATCCCATTGGTAAAGTACGCAGGTGATTCCCAACTTTTAAGCGTAAATCGCCAATCGAACGATAGCTAGCAAGATAGATAAAATAGTTAGCCCAATACCAAAAGACTCCCTGTAGTAACAAACAAATCCCAATACCAGCAAACAGTTGAATTACTGTTTGCCTCTCAAACGACTGTGACCACAAACCACGCAAAATTAAATAGAGAAACCAATAAGGTGCGGTGGCAAAAAGAGATGCCATAACCTGAAATCCAGTTCCCAACACGAGCAACGGCTGGTTATCACCCGCCAATCTAAATACTTTATTATTCATTACTTATTACTCATTACTTGTTGAGAAAACGCCCAATCCTGTGCTGCTGTATGCGCCGACCACATTTGACAATAGAGTTCGGATGTATCTAATAACTCTGTATGAGTGCCTGTAGCTGCAATTCGTCCTTCATCAATCACAAAAATGCGATCGACTTCGGTAATTGTCGAAAGCCGATGAGCGATGACAATTAAAGTTTTATCTCGCACCAAAGCAGAAATAGCCTCTTGAATTAATGCCTCATTTTCGGAGTCGATAAAGGCAGTAGCCTCATCTAAAATTACAATCGGTGCATCTTTTAAAATAGCTCTAGCGATCGCCATACGCTGTTTTTGTCCACCGCTTAGTTTTGCGCCGCGATCGCCTATATTAGTTTGATAGCCATCGGGCAGGTTGGTAATAAATTGATGACACCTAGCAGCTTTGGCAGCTTCTATTACCTCTGCTTGAGTTGCCTCTGGATTACCCAAGCGAATATTTTCCAAAACTGTATCCTCAAACAGCACCACGTCTTGAAACACAAAGGCAAAGTTAGCCATTAGGTCAGATAATTTGAAATTTTTGAGATTGATGCCACCCAAGTTAATCGAGCCAGAATCCACATCCCAGAAGCGACCAATTAAACGAGCGATAGTAGTTTTACC
>CAKZYI010000363.1 GCA_937884735.1 uncultured Pleurocapsa sp. | reverse complement strand
CATGTAGTCGTTTTGTTTCATGTTGGCGACAGTTAGGTCTATCTAAAGAACCGTTTTCTTGTAAGAGTTTTTCTGGAGTGAGAGTAGTCGAGGGCGAGCCTTGATAGAGTTTACGACGGTGCATACAGATTACCGAGTCGCAATATTTACTGACTAAATCTAAATCGTGGGAGACTTCCAAAATCGTCCAATTGTGTTCCTGTTTGAGATTATTAAGTAAAGCTGCAAATTCTATTTCTCCCGTAGCATCTACTCCTGCTAAAGCTTCATCAAGGACTAAAAGACGACGGGGAACAATCAAACAATAAGCTAGTAAAACTCGTTTTAATTCTCCTCCGCTAAGAGTGCCGATTTTTTGTTGGGCTTGTTTAGTTAGATGAACCTGTTCTAAGGCGTGATCGACTTTCTCTCGTTTTCGTTTACTAGAGTACCACCACTGTTTGTTATTTAAACCCAAACCTACTAATTCCGATACAGTTAATGGGAAAGTGCGATCAAAGGGGAATTTTTGGGGAATATAGCCAATTTCCTGTTTAAATCGCTTGGATTGCTTGCCAGTAGAATTAAATAAGCTAATTTCACCCCCTCGCGCCTCAACCAAGCCTAAGATGGATTTAATCAAGGTACTTTTTCCCGCACCATTGGGACCAATAATCGCTGTATGAGTACCTGGCAGTAATTCAAAAGAGACATTATCTACCGCTAGATATTCCCCACGCATCACCGATAAATCTTTAACTGTAACAATAGGCATTTTGTCAATAGTCATTAATCATTAGTTCTTTGTTGTTTGTCTCCAAGAGGATTCCTAAAGGATACCGCGACCCATAACCGAAAGTAAGGCTATTAGGTTCGCCGCAAATAATGCATATCTTTTGCTATTCGTTCTTCATTATTTGTTTCTAGTGCTAACTAACCGATAACCAATGACCAATGACTAATGACTAACAACTAATGATTATTGACAAGCTCTTTCTAATGCCTCTAAATTACCACGCATTGCTTGAAAATAATATTGAGGATCGGTTTCTCCCGACTCTATAGGATCGATCGCTTCTAAGGATAGATTCAAGTCACTGGATATCTGTTCGATGCGTTTGTCTTCAATTCCAGGTTCTGTTAATAAGGCTTTAGCTCCATATTCCCTAGCAGCTTGTTGTACTCGTTGAATATCTTTAGGACTATTTCTATCTTCAGGAATTTCTACTATTGCTTCTTGTGTTAGTCCGTAGCGTTGGGCTAAATAGGGAAAAGCATCGTGAAAAGTTATAAAATTGCAACCTGCGACTGGTGCTAATCTTTGTTGAAATTCACTATCCAGCTCTTGTAGTTGCTGAATGTAAGCCTCTGCATTGGTACTATAGCTATCTGCATTGCCTGGATTGATCGCAATTAAACCATCTCTGATAGTCGCTACCTGCTGCTGTGCCAATACTGGATCTAACCAAACGTGAGGATTTCCTTCTTCATGGTGATGCCCGTGTCCGTGTTCTTCCCCTTCGTGTTCGTCGTGTGCGTGTTCGTCATGTTCTTCTTCATCGTGTTCGTCGTGTTCCCCTTCGATTGCCTCAATCCCTTCACTAGCGTTAATTTGCTGAAGATTGGAGTTACCTGCATTGTCGACTAAAGCTGATAAAAACTCTTCGAAACCCAAACCATTTTCCACTAACACATCTGCATCAGATAGTAGTTTGGCATCGTCTGGAGTAGCTTGATAGTCATGCGCCCCCATACCAGGAGAAATTAAAATTTCTACTTCTCCCGTATCTCCGACAACAGCTTGGGTAAATAAATGAATTGGTAAGAAAGTTGAGACAATTTTTGGACTAGAATCGTTTTGAGCAGTGGTAACGGTACTGAAGGTAATCGCACTTAAACAACTTAAGCTGGCAATTAGGGAGTATTTTAAAAGCTTGATTTTAGAAATTGCTGACGAATAAAAATACATTGTATAGTTATATATTAGTATTAGGCTAAATAATGATTATCATTATCATAAACTAAAAGCGCGAAATTTTGCTTCAGCAGTTCAAAAATAAGACTCACGCACAACATAACAATATTGATACTCAAAAAGAATATTATCTAATAGTTATTGAGCAGTTATTGAGTCTAAAGTGCTTGTCTCTTTATAAACTGCCGTCATCTTTCCAATTCTATGACTTAAGATTTATTTTTCCTTTTCTACTCTCATGCCAACTTTTTGCAAAACTGCCCCAATTAAATATAACGATCCACACAGGACAATAACTTTTTCTGTCTCAGATTCTTGACTCTGAGGAATGTTTACGACTAACTTTCCTGAACCAAAGGAATTTGCCTTGCCATATACAGTCGCTACTCCCAACAAAGAACGATCGCTCACATATTCCCTTTGAATCTTACTTTGAGCGATCGCCTTATCTAATGCAATAAAAACGTCTTCATGAGTTGAGCAACTAGTAAGCTCTGGACACACGTTAAAAGCGATCGCTGCTAATTCAGCTGGTTCAGCACTGCTATGGTCTGGTACAGGCAACAAGTGCAGTTCATCTCGAGGTTTTAACAATGCTTCAAAAATATCCTCGTGATCCTTGGTTGTTAGCATACCCATTACCCATACGACAGGTTTATTAAGAGTATCTACATATTGTCTCAAGGCAGTCGCTGCTGCTGGATTATGCGCTCCATCAATCAATAAAGGATGACCTAGCCAACTTGACCACTGTAGCCTTCCTAACCAACGAGTTTTATTCATCCCCGTTTGGATTGCTAATTCAGGAATTTTCCAACCTTGTTTCTGTAATATTTAAATAGCTGCGATCGCTAAAGCTGAGTTGCTTAGTTGAACTTTTCCCAACAGGGGCAATGGATATTTTATATTTTCGTATTTTGCCCAGTTGGCATCATGTCTTTGAGGAATTTTAATTTCTTTGGCTGGTTTGACCCAAGTTACGGGGCAATTCAACTTCTGTGCTTTTGCTGCTACTACATCTCTGGCTTCTAATGGTAGCTGTCCTACAATTGCTGGACAATTGAGCTTAAGTACGCCAGCTTTTTCTCCTGCAATGTCTGCTAAGGTAGGTCCTAAACGTTGCCAATGTTCTCTGCTTAGGGAGGTAATAATACTAATTAGGGTGCTACTAGTAACATTAGTTGCATCCAATCTACCTCCTAAACCAACTTCCATAATCGCAATATCGACCTTTGATCGCTCAAAATAAAGCCAAGCTGCGGCGGTAATGACTTCAAACTGAGTTGGACTTTCTTCTTCTGGATCGATTACTTTTTGGATATCTTGAAGCAGTTGAATCAAATCTCTAGACGAGATCTCTTGTTCGTTGAGATGAATTCTTTCTGTCCAATCAATCAGATGAGGTGAGGTATAGCGTCCTACTTTATAACTACTCTCCGTTAAAATTGAAGATAGATAGGCACATACCGAGCCTTTTCCATTTGTACCTGCAACGTGAATAATTGGCACTCGATCTTGAGGATTTCCCAAATCTGTCAGTAGCTTTTCGATTCTTTTAAGACCCAGGTTCACACCAAAACGTTGAAAAGGTTGTAAAAGAGAATCGATCTTATTTTCGCTTGCCACCATGATTCTGACTTTATTTTTCGCTCATGTCTGATAAGTCTAATCATAGTCTAAAGCGTCATCGAAATCTTTAATAAACATTAAATTTATGATAAACCTTATCTAAAATTTATACTTGAGTGTTGACTATTAGTTTTCGCATTTCGATCTCGATCTGGATATTTTTAAAATCTAATATTGTTATTGTCAAATTTTCGGTTTCGATTCAGACGGGAAACTAGATAATATATATAAGATATAGAAATAGCAGTAAAAATATTATAGGTCTCTTAATAAAAGAAATACGGCTGATTTATGGCACAAATAGAAACTAGAACCGAACCCATGATTCTGAACATGGGACCTCATCATCCTTCGATGCACGGCGTATTGCGCCTTATTGTAACTCTTGATGGAGAAGACGTAATCGATTGTGAGCCTGTAATTGGCTATCTTCATCGTGGTATGGAGAAAATTGCCGAAAATCGTACCAGTGTAATGTACGTTCCTTACGTAAGCCGTTGGGATTATGCTGCGGGTATGTTTAATGAAGCAATTACTGTCAATGCTCCTGAAAAATTAGCAGGAATTGAAGTACCTAAGCGCGCTCAATACATTCGAGTAATTATGCTTGAATTGAATCGCATTGCTAATCATTTGCTGTGGCTAGGACCATTCATGGCTGATGTTGGCGCGCAAACTCCTTTCTTCTACATTTTTCGCGAACGAGAATTAATTTATGATCTCTGGGAGGCTGCTACTGGCCAAAGACTAGTTAACAACAATTATTTCCGCATTGGTGGTGTATCTGTAGACTTACCCTACGGTTGGATTGACAAGTGCGAAGATTTTTGTGACTACTTCGATCCCAAAATCGATGAATACGAAAAGCTGATTACCAACAATCCAATTTTCCGTCGCCGTGTTGAAGGAGTGGGAACGATTACTCGCGATCAGGCAATCAATTGGGGTTTATCAGGGCCTATGTTGAGAGCCTCTGGGGTCAAATGGGATTTGCGTAAGGTAGATCATTATGAATGTTATGACGATTTTGATTGGGACATCCACTGGGAAACGGCAGGAGATTGTTTTTCTCGTTACTTGGTGCGAGTTCGCGAAATGAGGGAATCTCTCAAAATAATTCGCCAAGCTCTCAAAGGAATTCCTGGTGGTGCTTATGAAAACCTTGAAGCCAAACGTATGGCTGAGGGAAGAAAGTCTCAGTGGAATGATTTTGAATATCAGTATGTAGCAAAGAAAGTTGCTCCTACTTTTAAAATTCCTGAAGGCGAGCACTACGTTCGTTTAGAAAGTGGCAAAGGCGAACTAGGAATCTTTATTGTGGGTAATGATAATGTATTTCCTTGGCGTTGGAAAATTCGCGCTCCTGACTTTAATAATTTGCAAATTCTGCCCGAGCTTCTCAAAGGGGTTAAATTAGCTGATATCATGCCAATTTTGGGTAGTGTCGATATTATTATGGGGTCAGTCGATCGCTAAACAGTAAATGGTGCAGTCATAATAATTGTGTTGGGTGAGTTGTTGTAAACCTCACCTTTTTTTATTTTTGTGTTGTGATGTGGTGACGACCAAGAACTAAAATTTTACTGTTTAGTGCAATAATCAAGTATTGATCGTGAATAGAGAAAAGATAAATAAAAGTCGTTTGAAAGTTCAATAGCACGTTAAACGCATTCTTATTGAATAGCTATTAATATCCTTGTTTCCTTATTAAACACCCTATATTAAGGCTTTTTATATCTCGTTATATTACACTTCCTTTGTTATACTTATTTAATACTTCACAATATTAAAAGCGTTTTTACTATAATGAATTCCACAGTTCAAATAATTGAACCAGAAGGTATTTTAGACGGCACGAAAACTAATGATTTTCAACATCAGATTAACCAGAGTATAGATAGTGGCGTACATACTATTTTAGTTGACTTCTCTAATGTAACCTTCATGGATAGCTCTGGTTTAGGAGCTTTGGTAAAAGCTTTTAAGGCACTAAAAGCTGCGGAAGTGGATTTATTCTTATGTTCAATCAACGAACAGATAAGAATGCTTTTTGAACTTACAAGTATGGATAAATATTTTGCTATTTTAGACGATCGAGCGGAATTTGACCGACAGTTACAAAAAGGCTAATTGAATTTCTCGATCTGTTTTGTCAAATCGCTCTAAGGAAATCTATGATATTAAGTAAATGTTGATACACCGCAGTTATTTAAGATAGAGCGATTTTAATGTTTTGGCTATTGTAATAACATTTCCCTTGGCTTATCTCTGGGTTCAAAGTTAGAATTATTGAATTATTTTTTATACAGGCTTGGAACAAACAAAGTTTTTCAAAGTTATATAGAAGAATCTTTTAGTTGGATATAAAAGGGCTTTTGATAGTTGAAGATAGTTTTGCTTCATAGAGCAATTAGGCTAAAAACGGTAAGTCCTCTAAAAATTACTCTAAAAGTAGTTAGTTCTAACATCGAATAGAGCAAGGCATACTGGCTTTAATAGTGCTTTTAAACTCTAATGATAATTTTGAAATGATCAAAGCTCCATTCCGATGTTGGTATCTTAATTCAGGTGAATACATAACGATTTGCAGTTTGAGAAACATAGAAAAAAGCAAGCTTCAAAAAAAGCTAAAATATACTTACTTTAATTATCAACATGCTTATCATTAGCTACAAATTTAACAATGATATTCCACGAATTTAAAATACAATAGCTAAACTCAAAAAATAGGCGTTGGTAAATCTAAGTATAATTTTTAAAATTATCGGATGTTGATTCAATTAAAAGAGCTAATAGCTACAAGCAGACATACTTATTTTGTGTTTAATACAATAAATTACCAACGCCAAAAGATAAATGCCCGTTAAAGAGTAAAAAGCTCAGAGCTAAGTAGCTACAAAGTATAATCCGATATTGCAAGCAATCAATCATGTATGACGATTATCGTTCCTTAAAACCTGATTATAGAAAATATCCTAAAGTTCCTCTTGATAGGAGAGTTTGGGCATTTGCGATCGATTTTTTGAGCGTTTGGTTTATCAGTGCTTTTTTTGCCACTAATTTGATTGTTCAGTGGTTAGTATTTCTTCCTGGCTGGTGGATTTTAAGAGTATTAATCGTAGATAAAAATCGGGGTCAAAGCTTAGGAGACTGGTTGTTTGATATCAAAGTTATCGACCCCCGCTTTAATCGTCTTCCTGAGTTGTTGAACCTATCCAAGCGAGAAGCAATGTTGGGTATAGGATCGGCTTTGGCGATCGCAGGATTGCAGAATTTTACCAGTGGTCTAGCTATGTTATTGCTTCTTAGTCCTCTGGCGATAGACTGTTCTTTGGCATTGATAGATGAAGAAACCAATTTAGCTGGACACGATCGCATTTCAGGCACTTTTATGGTGCAAACCGAAAGAGGATTTTCTTTAGACTTAAGACTTAAAAAAATCTTTGGTCAAATCCAGCGTAGTATGCGAAAATAGTAAGCTGCGTGTCTATATTTCTATATTAGTAAACGTATAAGTATAATACTCAAGCAGCAATAGCAAAAATCATGGCAAGCAAGAAAGGCGTTCGTATAATTATTACTTTGGAATGTACTGAGTGTCGCAGCAACACTAGTAAGCGTTCTCCTGGTGTATCTAGGTACACTACCACCAAAAACCGTCGCAATACCACAGGCAGAATGGAATTGAAGAAATTCTGTACCCATTGCAATAGTCACACCGTTCACAAAGAAATTAAGTAGAACCTACTTAAGACTCATAAACTTAGAAAATCTGAAAACTATATTCAATAACCATGGCATACTACCGCAAACGTCTTTCCCCCATCAAACCTAGCGATCCTATCGACTACAAAGATGTAGAGTTATTACGCAAATTTATTACAGAAAGAGCCAAAATTTTGCCCCGTCGTATCACTGGTTTAACCGCACAGCAGCAAAGAGATCTAACTGTAGCAGTAAAAAGAGCTAGAGCGATCGCCATTCTACCTTTTGTTAATAAAGAAGGTTAAAGCAAAACTATTCTTTACAGTTTTGATGGAATTTGCCAGCAAAGAGTAAACTGTACAATAGTATTGTAAGCAAATCTCAAGTACAAAGCTGGTGGAACAAGGAAAGCTGATTGAATTCAGAGTGCAAGGTGAACGTCGTCTTGCAGTTGCCGAACGACCAGAAGGTAAGAAAGACTGGATCGTTATCGATGCAGGGGGGCAATCTCATAAAATACGCCCTCAAAGAGTCGAGTACACAGTAGAAGGCGTTCTCTATCAACCTTCGGAGATCGCCAGCTTTTTGGCAGAAGTAGAGCTTTACATAGACCCAGAAAGTTTGGAAACTGCCTGGGAAATCTTGATAGAAGATGAAGAAAGCACTACTCCGATGCAGATGGCAGAGTTATTGTTTTCTGAGCAAAGTCCTCCTCTTTGCTACGCCGCTCATTGTTTGCTGAGTCAAGATAATATTTATTTTAAAAAGATAGGCTATCGCTACGAGCCCAGTCCATCAAGTCAAGTCGAAGAAATTAGGCATCAGCTAGAAGTTCAAGAGCAGAAAGAACGAGAAAAAACTGAGTTTGTTGAGCATATTAAGCAGGCTTTAGGGGGAAATACTATCGAGTGGAGCGACAGCGACCGTTTGCGCTTAGAGTCCTTAGAAAAGTTGGCATTGGGGATGGAAGGCACTTCTAAAGTAGCTCAGGAAATAATCAAAGAGATAGGTCGAAAATTTGATGCCCAAGGAGCATTCGATCTATTGGTGGATATAGGATGGTGGAGCGAGCATGAAAATCTGTTTTTACGTCGTAGTTCCTATCCTGTAAACTTTTCTAAAAAGGTGCTTGATGTGGTGCAACCTCGACTTCAATCAGATCTTGTTGAAGCTGACTCAAGTTATATAGACCTAACTCATCTTAAAGTTTGTACCATTGATGATGAAAGTACGACTGAAATTGATGATGGTCTGAGTGTTGAATATTTAGAAGATGGCACCATTAAACTTTGGATTCACATTGCCGATCCGACTCGTCTTGTTACCCCAGGAGATGAATTAGATCTAGAAGCGCGTCGCCGTAGCACAAGCCTTTATCTTCCTACAGGCATGGTTTCTATGTTTCACACCGAGTAGGCTACAGGTC
>CAKZYI010000362.1 GCA_937884735.1 uncultured Pleurocapsa sp. | reverse complement strand
TGTAAAGCACTGATCTCATCATCAGCCTCTCAATCTAAAACATTGAAAAAAATATCCCAGTCTAAATCTATTAAGCTAGCAGCTATTACCTTTATTACCGCTACGAATCTTTTAAGCCCAGTCAAAATAAAATCTAGTAATGCAGCTGTTGGTCCTTATTGCCAATTTGCCCCCGCAGAAATGGAGGCAAAAGAAAATTTACTCAAAGCTTACGTAGAACAAGATAATCCTGCTGCCGTTCAAGAATATAATTCTATTGTTCAAAGACACACTGAAATGCTTCAGCTATGCCGTAGTCAAACTTGGCCTGAAGAACAGGCTATTTGGCTGCGACTGTATCCCTGTGATGTAAGTCCAGGCTCAATCGATTATGTTTTGGATCGAATTGTCAATTTGGGATATAACAAAATACATCTCGAAGTTTTTTATGACAGCCAGGTGCTTCTACCCCCTAGAGATAATCCGACACCTTGGACATCAGTAGTAAGATCTCCTGGACAAGAAGATATTGACTTGTTGCAGCAAACTATCGACAAGGCGCACAAACGAGGCTTAAAGATATATGCCTGGATGTTTACCATGAATTTTGGCTATACCTACGCTCAACGTCCAGATCGTCAATCTGCCCTTGCTCGTAATGGTACAGGACAAGATAGTCTTACCTTTGTTCACGATCGCGCTCAAGCTTATATTGACCCATATTCCCGTCAAGCGCAAATTGATTATTATAAATTAGTCCAAGAAGTTCTCAAACGCCAGCCAGATGGCATTTTATTCGACTATGTCCGTTATCCTCGTGGTCTTGGAGGACAATCTTATGTCCACAATGTCAAAGATCTTTGGATCTACAGCGAATCTTCTCTAAATGCTTTATATGGTCGAGCTAGCAACAAAAAAGGACTGGCAGTAATTCAAAAATATATTGACAAGGTAACTATAACTACTTCCGATCTTAAAGCGATCGATTTAAAGTTTCCCAAGCTAGCTAATGCCAAGTGGCAAGGGCGTCGCAACTTTCCTGATGCGCAAGACAATATTGAATCTCGTCGTAATCTTTTAAAGAAAGATCTGTGGTTTTTCTCTGTCGCTCACGCAGCACAAGGCATTATTGATTTTCTTTCTTTTGCTGCTCAACCTGCTAAATATCGTAATCTCCCTGCTGGAGCAGTATTTTTTCCCGATGCCAATCGCTTGGTTGGTACAACCGCCTTTGATTCTCGCCTCCAAGCCTGGGATAAGTTCCCCGCCGATCTAGAATGGCATCCTATGGCTTACGCAGTATGTGATGGTAAGACTGATTGTGTTACCGATGAGGTGGAAACGGTTTTAAACACTGCCTCTAAAGATACTAAAGTTATCCCTGCTTTAGCGGGAGCTTGGGGCAAAACTTACCGCGACCATCCTCCTTTAGAGGCTCAAATAGAAGCCTTACGCAAGGTGACTCCTGAAGTTAATTCTATGAGTCATTTTAGTTATGCTTGGCAAGAGCCAGATCGAGATCGCCAAAGAAGATCCTGCAATTTTTTATGAATGGTTTGTTTTATTTTATATATCTGCTATAATCATTATCGTTGCAAAATTTGCGGATGTGGCGGAATTGGTAGACGCGCCAGATTTAGGTTCTGGTGTCTTCGGACGTGAAGGTTCAAGTCCTTTCATCCGCATTAGTTGAAGGCGACCGCTTTTATTTAGAGCGGTCGTTTTTTTATATAAAAAGAATAATATTAGAGAAAAATATAAACAAATATTACAAAAACTGCTTCTGCACATAAAAATTACATCAGAAGCAGAAGTAAGATTTAGACCTTTATCGGAATTTTCCTCTAGATATTACGGTCAACTATATTCGATGGGCAGTATTAAATGATCTTTTTCATCTTCTATGTCTAAAAAAGACTGGGCTTTGTAGAAGATATTTAATTGCATCTAAAAATACTGCTCTTCTTTTTTTTATCAATTGGTTATTTACATAACAAGTTGTAAAATGAAGATGAATTAGTATGTAATTATTATAAGAAATAATAAGAGATGAGGTACAAGAAGAGATACGATTTTCTACAGTATTAGAGTCTTTTATTCGATCTTAAATTTTGCTAATAGAATTAAAATTTGATAAATTTTGGTAATGCTATACAGCTATAAACATTTAGGAAACGGGCGTTGGGGGATTTTTATCGACAGTGAGCTTGTTGCTTCAATTGGCTGTGTCGATACTTGTAAAAAGATTATCCAGTTTTTGGAAACTCGTTCGTCAAACCAAAACATGGCTAATTTGCCAGACCACCACATAATTGCTCCTTATTTTCATGAAATGAAGCTAAGACCATGATTAACTCTTAAGAAACAAAGATGAATGAGATATATATTTAACAGGGGTTATCTTAGCTGAGATGATTGTAATAATCAATTATTGTTTGACGATAAAATAAAGGCATTCCTGTATCGTAGTATTGTCCTTGAACTAAATAAGCGATCGCATTGTTCTTTTGTCTCAGTTTTTCTAAGCATGTTGTTAGTTGAAACTCTCCTTTGAGACGTTCGTTATTGTTTATTTCAGCTTCTAACAGATTAAAAATCTCTGACTCTAGGACATACATACCAAAGATACCTAAAAATTCATCTTTAGACATGCCAGTTACTGCCAAGTTTTCTCTAGCGTATTCTAAGGTTGGCTTTTCATATATTTGAGCTATTTCTAAAATCAAATTGTCTGTTTGCCATTTGCCACCGACGCAACCAGCTTTGTGAATAATGTCTCCTTTCATAACAGTGATACCAATAACACTACTATTTTTATCTTGATAGATATCTACCATTTGTTTGGCACAAGAAATATCAATCTTAGATGTATAAATATGATCTCCTAATAAAAGTAGAAATGGTTCATTGTTAACCCAGTCTCTAGCACAAAAAACGGCATGACCAAAACCCTCTTGTTCTCCTTGAGTCAAAATAGTAATGCGATCGCCTACCCCTCTAAGATATCTGGTGTATTCTTGATTTTCTGCTGATAATTTTTGAGCTAATTTGGGTTTGGGCGGCGATTTTAATAAGTCATGAAATAAATCGCGATCGCTTTCTTGTACTACGATGCCTATTTCTTCAATTCCCGCACTTATTGCCTCTTCTACAATAGTTAGAATAATCGGTTTTGCCTTTCCATCTTGGTCAATAATGGGAAATAACTCTTTTTTTAAAGCTTTGGTTGCAGGATACATTCTGGTACCAAAGCCTGCGGCAGGAATTACTGCTTTTTTGACTCTTTGATTAGACATTTTGGATTGAAGAATAAAAATATTTTAGATCGTATAGCAAAATATAGCGGTTCTCATATGCACGAGGTATGGTCTGATGCTCTATTTTTGGCTAATAGCTAATAGAGATGTACCTCACAAATCTAAGAATTCAGTTGTAAGAATTAAGATAATTTTCGATTGGTTTTGTTTATTTTATATATTGACTTAATAGATCCTTGATGAATAAGTCTTTAGGTTCAAACAAACTTTAAATATTATTTCCCAAACTAAGTATTAACTCTGTTTTTTTGCTTTTGTCAAGAGTTTTTATCTAATTATTATTGTCTAATGATGTTTTTGTGTAGTTCACTTTAATAGTAAAAACCGCTGTTATCCTTGAGATCGAGCAAATAAGCCAAAAGATCGTAAGACATAATGTTATGCTTTTTGGCTAAAAATATCATTTGAATTATTAAATTTCAATTTATCTTTTTATATAAATATTTAAAAAGAGATTGAAACTCTAATCAATAAATATAAAAATAATATTATTAACTATGTCCGTTAAAATTAATTTTGCCCCACAAGGAACTGTCAACAATGACTATACTGTAGATTTTGGTCAGGGATATAGCCTCGAACGTGGATTTGGTTGGGTAGAACAAGCAAGCTTGGGGAATGATAATCCCACTCCCATAGACATTTCAATTAATACTCGCGATCGCAATCCAGAAAACAATTCTCCTGGGGATAGTTTGATTCATTTACAATATCCTTCAGAATTTTCTCTATATTCACCTATTGGTAATCCTCGACCAAGTGCATGGGAATATAACTTAGCTAATGGTATTTACGCAGTTACCGTCAGCGTAGGGGATTCTAATTTTCTTGATAGCAATCATGTAATTAATCTTGAAGGAAAAAGGGCAATCAATGGTTTTGTTCCGACAGATAAAGAAAGATTCGCCACGGCTACTACTCTAGTAGAAGTTACTGATGGCAAGTTAACCCTTTATGCCATAGGTGGAGAAAATACCAAATTAAACTTTGTAGAAATTGCTCCAGCTAACGGAGTAAAAGTTAACTTTGGCGTAGCCAGTATTAATCCCCCTCTTGGATATATTCAAGATATTGGTCATGCCTATAGTGAAGAACGAGGCTTTGGTTGGATTACAGAAGAGAGTGCAGGCAGCAATCAAGCCATACCTTTAAGCTTAGTTCAAAATGCTCGCGATCGCCAAACTTCTGCATCAACTGTCTTAGATACGTTAATTCATCTCCAGTATCCAGACTCTTACAACAATCCCAACTCCGAAACTACTGCTGCTGCTTGGGAATATAAGTTGGCGAATGGAAAATATTTGGTCACAGTAAATGTTGGGGATGGGAATTTTACTGATAGCAATCACGTCATAAATTTAGAAGGACATCAACTTATCTCTGGCTTTACGGCTACAGAAGATCGGCTGTTTGAGTCAAAAACTAAACTAGTTGACATTACTGATGGCAAATTAACCGTTGATGCGATCGGTGGTGACAACACTAAAATTAACTTTATTGAAATCACTCCTTTCTCTCGAATCAATGACGATCATAGTGTGGTAGATGAACCTAATGTGGATGAAGATGCTATTAACATTAATTTCGGTACAGCAGTAACCGCTGCACCTTCTGGATTTATTCAGGATATTGGGCAAGGGTTTGACTCGAATAGGGGTTATGGCTGGGTTACACAAAATAGTCTAAGTCTTGCTGAAGCCCAACCCATAAACATCACCGCTAATGGACGCGATCGCAATACTCTCGAGCAGAATACGGCATTAGATTCTTTGATTCACCTACAGTATCCTACTGGTTTGGGCAGCAATAACGATGCTGTAACTACTCCCGCAGCTTGGGAATATGAGCTAGAAAATGGTCAATACGAAGTGTTGGTGATGCTAGCTTCACTGATAGCAATCATGTGATTAATATTGAAGGAAAAAATGTGATTGCTGGCTTTGACCCTGATAGCTTGCCAACCGATAGATTTACTACTGGCACAGCCACTGTAGAAGTCACTGACGGCAGACTGACCGTTGATGGAATTGGTGGTGAGAACACGAAACTCAATTACATTACTATTGTGTCTGTCGAGGATGAACTAACTGTTGCTGAAGTCTAGTTCTTAAATCTTTTACAGCTTAGTTAATCGATAATTAATCGAGTCGTAGAATGGGGATTACTCATTCTACGTTTTGCTGAGAAATTCTTATAGATCGAAACATAAACTCTATTGTCTATATTTCTCTAAATTCTAATTTAGTTTTACCTAATTAAACGTAAAAGAAAAGTCCCCTATTTCCTTATTCCTCTTAGTCTATTTATCTAATAACTCTATAATTTGAGCTTTTTGTCAATCGAGTAATTATACTTAGTCAATAAGCAAGAATCAACTTTTGCTAAGTTCAGTCGAATTATTTTAGTCACTAGTTGCTTTAATATTTAGCAGGCATAGCTTTCATTAGCTATCCAAAAATCAAATATTGAAAATTTTCAATAAAACCCCAACATATCTTTGTTTTATTGTTTAGTTATTCAACAATTTATCATGCTTACATAAAGTTTGATAATTCATCGGCTATTATCAATAAAAAACGTAATATTTCTTCATATTAATACTTTGTAACTTTTTTATTAAAAAAGCTCGAATTACGTGCTTATTATAAATTACGCTATTAAAATTAGGTGCTTAAAAATATTCAATGACTCATACACAATAAATAAGAATTTTAATTAGCACACATGACTATAAAAACTTTAATTTGGATTAGCGATTGCGTTCTTTCTATTTACTGCTGTTCTGACCAAACTTACCGTTTTAGTATTGTCAATGCAGTAGGAGAAACATTTACCTGCCGTAGCAATTTTCCTAACTTTGATAGTGCCGAATTTATGGCGAAACGTACCGTAAAAAAACTAGCAATTCATCGCGATCGCTATTAACCATCTAAAAATTATATTTTTCCAAAGTTCCACAAATTGCTTTTTCTTACTTTTGGCAGCTCACTTGAAGCATTTCTAGAGATTGATGAAACTTTCTAGCTGTGCTGGGGAATTTTAGTAGTAATCAATTCACACTCAAAATTTGGCAATTAGCCAAACAGTATGAATACGCTGCGAATTTTGGATAACAAAAATATAATGAGCAATTTGCAATTAAACCTCAATCCAGAAACCCAAGTAGTTACAGTTGATGATACTTCTCCTACTATCTCGGTAATTTGGGATCGAGCAGTGACTGAAGCCGTAACAGAAGTTTCAAGCGGACCAACAATTGCTTCTCGTGCCTATGGAATGGTACACACTGCCATATACGATGCTTGGTCTGCTTATGAAGATAAACCAATTTCGACTAATCTAGGAGACGATTTACAGCGTCCTCAAGTAGAGAATACTATCGCTAATAAGACCGAAGCCATGAGCTACTCGGCTTATTATGTGTTGAGAGAACTTTTCCCCGAACAACAGGAGATATTCGATCACCTTATGTTCGATTTGGGCTATGACCCCAATTTAATATCTACAGACATTACTACTCCTTCGGGTATTGGTAAAATTTCGGCAGAAGCATTATTAGAATATCGTAACCAGGATGGTGCAAATCAATTAGGAAATGCTCCATCTAGTGATGGTAATCCGTATTCTGACTACACCAGATATCAGCCAAATAATGAATCAGGAAATATAACCAACATTGAATTTTGGACACCAGAGATAATTTCTAAGAATGAAACAGAGTTGACCACCCAACAATTTCTCACTCCTCATTGGGGTAACGTAACTCCTTTTGCTTTGGAATCAAGCAATCAATTTCGTCCCGAACCACCACAGAAATTTTTACTAGTAGATGGCGAAGTAAACCTAGAAGCCAAAACAATTACCCTAGAAGATGGCTTAGTCTTAGAAATTTCTCCAGATTTAGTTGGAGAGGTTATTAATCCAGAATTTATTGCTCAAGCAGAAGAAGTAATTGAGTATAGTGCCAACCTGACAGATCAAGAAAAATTAATTGCTGAATTTTGGGAAGATGGCAGTGGAACTTCTTTTCCTCCAGGAACATGGATGACTTTTGGAGAATACGTTTCAGCAAGAGACGACCATACTTTAAATGAAGATGCTGAAATGTTTTTTATCCTGGGTAACAGTGTTTTTGACACGGGTATCGCCACATGGGAATCTAAAATTTATTATGATTATGTTCGTCCTGTTAATGCTATTAGGACACTGGGAGAACTAGGTCTAATTGGAGAATATAATTCAGAATTAGATGGTTATGCGATCGAGGCGTACCAAGATGACGCTCAAAGCACACAGACTATTTTAGCTACAGATTTTGTAACTTATCAAAATCCTGATGCCGATTTTTCGCCACCCTTTGCCGAATATACCTCTGGTCACAGTGCATTTAGTGCAGCCGCGGCAGAAGTATTACAGCAATATACGGGAAGCGATTATTTTGGAGGAGAGATTGCCATTGAATCAGGAGAATCTCGCTTTGAACCTGGTATTACTCCTTCCGATACGATTTTTTTAGAGTGGGAATCTTTTTCAGAAGCTGCGGATGAAGCTGGTATTTCCCGTTTGTATGGCGGTATTCACTTTAAAGAAGGGGATATAAATGGTCGAGACTTAGGTAGAAAAGTAGGAGATGCTGTATTTGATCGGGCTCAATTTTATATTAATGGAGGAGATTTAAACCAAGAAGAAGATTTATTAGTCAGAACAAATCATGAAAAATTTTGGTCAAACAGCAAAGAGAATAATTGTTTGTTTGCAGATAGAAAAATAAATATATTTTCCAATGGTATTAATAAAAATTGTGTAAATGCCAGTAAAAAATACGATAAATATATTTTAGAAATAGAAACGGCTATCAATCAATATGCTAAGTATTTCGATGGAATAGGAGCTTTTAAAATACTTGGTAATTCTGTTGGCGAAGATTTTTATTGCGATCGCTATAGCCAAAAAGCCGATCTTATCTCATCTGAAATAGCCGAAAGTTTGGCACTGAAATATATTACATATTTTGCAAGATTTTAAATATAATTAGTTTGTTTAAAGATGATGTTTTTAGCGCAATTGTGCCAAATCCAATGGATAAAATATTGACTTAACTATTCTTAACTAAGTCGCTGACGCAAAAGAGCTAAAAAGCCTAAATCTTAGCGATAATTAGTGAAATTAATAAATATTTTCTTTTTAAAGGAGAAATCAGACTCTTACCGATAAAATGAAAGTAATACCATTCTTGCACCCAGTCAAAATTTAGTAACGTTCAAGACATTTAATTAAAAGGATTTGGGCTAATTTCAAATATATTATCTTTAAAATTCATTTAGGAAAATTTATGACAGCAACATTTTGCGAATATAAGCCAGGCTTAGAAGGTATTCCTGCTACAAAATCTAGTATTAGCTTTGTCGATGGTCAGAAAGGTATTTTAGAATATCGTGGAATTGCGATCGAAGAACTGACCAAAAGAGGTTGTTTTTTTGAAACAGCTTATTTATTGATCTGGGGCAAATTACCCAGCCAACAACAGTTAAAAGAATTTCAAAACGATATTCTACATCATCGTCGCATCAAATACCGTATTCGGGACATGATGAAGTGCTGTCCTGAGACTGCTCATCCAATGGATGCACTACAAACCTCCGCAGCAGCATTGGGCTTATTTTACTCTCGTCGTGCATTAGATGACCCAGAATACATTAGAAAGGCAGTCGTACGTATTCTGGCGAAAATTCCGACGATGGTAGCTGCATTTCACCAGATGCGTCGAGGAAATGATGCCATTATGCCCAACGATAATCTTGATTATGCAGCGAACTTTTTGTATATGCTGACGGAAAGAGAACCTCATCCTTTAGAAGCACAAATATTTGATGTTTGCTTAACTCTCCATGCAGAACATACAATCAATGCTTCAACTTTTTCGGCAATGGTAACAGCCTCAACTCTTACAGATCCTTATGCAGTAGTAGCCTCGGCGGTAGGCACTTTGGCAGGTCCCCTTCATGGAGGAGCAAATGAGGAAGTGCTATTAATGTTAGAAAACATTGATTCAGTTCAAAATGTTCAACCTTATATAGAAAATCTTATTGCTAACAAGCAAAAGATCATGGGTTTTGGACATCGAGTATACAAGGTAAAAGATCCTAGAGCCAAGATATTGCAAGAATTAGCAGAAAAGCTGTTCAACGAAACAGGACACGATCGCTATTATGATATGGCTTTAGAATTAGAAAAAGTCATCGAAGGCAAACTAGGCGCAAAAGGCATTTACCCCAATGTCGATTTTTATTCTGGTTTGGTATATCGTAAATTAGGAATCCCTAGCGATTTATTTACTCCTATATTTGCGATCGCTCGTGTTGCTGGTTGGCTAGCACACTGGAAAGAACAACTAGCAGTAAACCGAATTTTCCGTCCAACCCAAATCTACACGGGAGAACACAACGCACCCTATATTCCTATGGAAGAACGGTAGCATTATTAACTCCAAAAAAAACGAGGACTAGTTAAAGATCCTCGTTCCTTTATCCTTTGTCTTTCTTCCCTAATTTATCCTGGTTCTTCTTCGTATTCAGGAGCTTTTTCTTTCTGGGGAATGTTTACTGGTGGAGGATTATAGGGTTCTCCTTTGATATCATCATCCCAGACATCTTCTACTGGTGCATCTTCATATTCGTATTCTTTTATTGGTGGTGCTTCGTATACAGGAGCATCATAAACTTCAGGGTTGGCATCTTCCCAATTATTTTCCTCATATTCTTCTTCATAGGGAATAGCCTCGGCTTGCTGTCTCATTGGTGGTGCAGTACGAGACTCTTGCCAGTCATCCTCGTCCCATCTTTCCTCCATAACTGGTTCTCTTCTGTCTACAGGAGTAGAAATTGGCGGACGAAGAGGTGTCCCTGTCCCTAGCATGTTTTCTGTCTTAACAGGTTGAGGATAATAGTCCTCGCGATCGCGTTCCCATACAGGACGACCTATACCCAAACGTTCTAACAGTCCCACAGAAATTTGTTCGATACGCTCTTCTGAACCCTCAAACACTATTAATCGATCGGGACCACTACTTACTACTTCCTCAATCGATAGCTCGTATGTACTAATAAACTGCTCTGGTATTTGGGGTATTCCCAGTGAAGCAATTATAATAGAGTTAACGGCTCCATTTTCCGCATCGAACTGAAAATCTCTAACTTTGCCTAGAGGCTCTCCTGCTTCGGTAATTACTTCGCAATTGACTAATTTACTATAGGCTTCTATTTCAATATCTTCGATTACATTTTCGTCGTCTACTAAAATCACGTCTCCAGTCTGACGAATACTATCGAGATACATATATTTCGGTATGCCAGAAACTGAAAGTAAATTATCCCTTAGACCCAAAGCTACTACTTCTCTACGGTCTATATCTACCAAAACCTCTTTCACCACTCCTAGTCTTTTGCCACTGTTACGAGCAATTACTTGAGTGTTGATAAATTCAGAACGTAGATGTGTGTTTTCAGTTGTCATTTTATTGTTTGGTTAATGTAAGCGACTGCTTGCACTTAGATTTATATCTATAAAGTAATTTTATTTAGATTTCAGACTGCTTAGTCTGTGTTTCAAAATAATGCCATAAAAATCACCCCAGTCAATACTTGTGGACACGTACACACTATTTTAGCTAATAAGCGAAAGTATTTGACTTATTGGAGCATGAATACTTTTTTTTGGCAAGAAGTTAAAAATCAGGCATTTGTTACTTGTTTTTTCAGTAGTGTTATTCGACAAGTAGAAATGGGTATCTTAAGATTGTTGCTGTCTGATGTAGCCTTGAGAGTGCATGAATCATCTCCATCCTTCTAATATCGAGAAAGATAAACCAGTCTTCTTGACCGATACGCTGGTTAATATATTGGGTCAAGTATCTCATTTTCGTCGAAATATCTGCTTGCAAATCGTACATAATTCCACAACTTTTTTTATTCATTTTAATGAGGGAAAGTTAGTTTTTGGGACTAATTCTCTCGCCCCTTTTGAACGACTAGAACGTCATTTACGTCGTCTGAGTAATTTGAACCCCCAGCTAAATAATTCAATTATCAAATTGCCTCGCTCTCAATTTCATGATGGCTTACAATCTTATACTCAATTTCCTTCAGATTATCAAAGTATTATTTGGCTAATCGAGCAAGGTCATTTAAATTCTAAACAAGCTGTAACTGTTTTAAGAAGAATCACTAGAGAAGTATTTGAATCTTTATTGTGTATTCCAAATGCCTATCAATGTCAGTATCGGCTTGTCCCTAGAAACAACAAAATTAAAGAACTGTGTCAGTTTGATTTTAATGCTTACGTAGCGCAATGCAGAAAAAGGTTGGAAGCATGGCAAGCCTTTAATGAAAAAATTTGGTCTTCCTATCAACGTCCCTATCTAGTTACAGAAAAAACCCAAGCAATTGGCGATTTAACAGCACAACAAAACGAAACAATTTGTAAACTGTTAAAAGGATTAAACTTTCGCCAAATTAGCGCAATTTTAGACCTTGACGAATTGGTAATAGCAAAAATTCTTTATCCTTCGATGATCGAAAACACTATTATTATTAGAGATCCCAAACCGCCATTCGATCAATTACCTTCATTACCACAGGAAGAAAAATTTGCTTTTCAATCGGAAGGAGATTGGCGTGGAGAAGACAGTAGCGGGTTTCAGGTTAATTCTAATAGCAAGCAGACAGTTCACGTTTTAGAAGAGACATGGAAAATTGCCAATGTAGATGATGACTTGGGCATTCATAGTGATTTTAATCAATCTCTTAATCAAGGTATATTTGCAACTCTCACCATTGAAGATTCTCTGGTTGCTTTTGCTGAATTAATCGAATTCAAACCAGATTTTATTGTCCTAGACATTAATATGCCCAATCTCAATGGTTATGAATTATGTAGGCTACTAAGAAATCATCACGATTTTCAAAATACGCCCATAATTTTATCTCACGAAGCGTATGAACAGGTTAATGTCTCTAAGTTAAAACGTTCGGGTGCAACGGAAATTATGACCAAGCCATTTAGCCGTACTAAGCTTCTCGATATAATTTTTAAGTATCTTCATTGAGGTTTTTTTAAGGGAGCAAAGATTAGGAAATAATACTAAATCAAAGTTCTAGTCTAGAAAACTGATATTGCTGTCGATCGCCTGAAGTTTTGGTAATATGAGCTAGCTGTACCTGTCCGAAGCGATCTCCTTTGTGAAATTTAAATTCTCCTGTTGCACCATTAACAGAGAAGCCTGATTGAGTTAGGATCGACTGCAAGCCTGCTCGATCGCTGCTGTGCTGTAGTCCTTGAACGATCGCGCCCACAGCATCATAAGCCATCGCTGTGCGCCAATTTACCTTACCTCCCCAATATCTAACAGCAGCTTGGGGAAAACTGTTTTGATCGCCATCATCGGACAACCAGGGAGAAGGTATAACCATTCCTGCGATTGCATTTTGTCCCGATTCAATAGTTTTATAGGTATAGAGGGAATGATTGCCTAAAAGAGGCAATTGTTGCTGGTTAGCTTGAGCAATTGCGATCGCTCGATCCATTTTATTTACCGATGGTGCTACTAGCAGAGCGTCTACATTTTCAGCCACAGCTCTGGTCACAATAGAGTCTGGTTGAAATTCGTTTTCGGCAAAATCACAGTCTATCGACGTAATTTGACCGCCGTTGGTGACAGTTTGAGTAATAAATTCTTGAGCAAAAGAGCCACTAGCAGAATCTTGGGAATCCGAGCAGATAGCAATTTTGGTCAAAGACTGAGCAGAAGCATAGTTTGCTAGTTTGCTAGCGAGGGCTGAAACACTAGGAATTGTCCGCATGATGTGGCTGCCCATTCCCGATAGTTTGGTAGAGGTACTAGTGGGAGAGATCATGACCAATTCTTCTTGCTGGTAAACCTTTGCTCCTGCCAAGGAAGAGTTACTGTCGTTGTGTCCTACTACCGCCAAAATATTTTTGTCTGCTGAGAGTTGTTTGGCTAACTGCTGCACTACATAAGGATTGTTATCATCATTGACTATTTGTACTAATAACTGTTTTTGGTTGATGCCTCCTTGTTGGTTAACCTCCGATTGTGCCTGGGCTACACCGCGTAAAATCTCCCAGGCGATATTTGGTTTGCTACCCAAGGGAATGCTTACGGCTATTTTGAAATGCTCGCTGGCGATCGCTTGTGCGTTGTTATAATAGATTAAAGCTTCTGGATTGTTTCTATCTTTGGTTAAAGATTCTCGATATTTATTCTTAGCAGTAGAAAATTCACATCGAGCAAATGAAGCCATTCCTTCATAGAAAGCCATTGCACCAGCAGAATTTGATTGACCATAGTCTCTAGTCAACAGTTTTTCACCAAGACTCATACGGGGAGATTGGCGGCTGGCTAAATCAACGCAAAGTTTTTGTTGTTCTAAATCGGAATTGTTGTTTACTATTATGGGTTCTTTTTTTTACCCAGTCAAAACCTTTAGCAGAGAGAAGCAACAGAGGTATCCAAAATAATAACCACCATATTATATCGGATTTCTTTTTAGCTTGATGTTCTATTTCTGGCTTTGTAAAAGACTGAATTATTAGATTAGATTGTTCGCTAATATCTAACGGCTTTGTGAGGAGAGAGCTATCGCTATTTTTAGCAGATAAACGATTGATGTTATTTTGATAATCAATTAGATACTTGTTTGGACGATTATAAATATAATTATTGAACTGTACTTTACTATTATTTATAATTTGAGCTTGTTTATTAGTTAACCCCAAACTTTTTTGTATTTTATATAAGAATAATTTATCTTCCTCTTGAAGTATTTCTTCTTTTACTTCTAAAAGATTTTCTAAATCTTTCTGATATAGCTTTTTCCTAATTGCCAAGGTAAGATTGTCTTTTTTAAACTCTTTCAACAAGCGATTTCTAATAACTTGCTCGACCGCACTTGCCTCTTCTCCTTCATTAATTCTAGGTTCTGACTGCAATATATATTGCAAAAGTTTTTTAGTTAATAAAGTCTGTCCTTGAGTCCACTTAATAACTATTTTTGAAACTAATTTAGAATTATCTGCTTTGTTTAAAAGCTCCATTTTCTGGATAAATGTATCTAAAGATATTTGGAGTCTCCCAGAACGTAGATCTTGTCTCATAGAATTTCAAATATAGATATATGTATTTAATACTTAATACTTATACCTAAAAGTCACCAGCTTTAAAAGTTTATTGCTAACAATTAAATCAGATATAAGCAAGTGAGTGTTATCAAATATAAGATGCCTAGTTTGGGAATTGAGGCTGCTGAAGTTGCCCCCCGCAATGGCAAATTGCGAAGCGCGATTGACTGATATAGCAATACGTATCAAAGTTAGGACACTTAGAAAAATTGCTACTTGCTACT
>CAKZYI010000361.1 GCA_937884735.1 uncultured Pleurocapsa sp. | reverse complement strand
CCCCTCGATGTTACTCTCTTTTGTTTTATCCTACCCTCTTCAACACTAATTCAATATCTAAATCTAACTAGAGCTTGAAACAAAGGCTTATTTAAGTTGGCAAAATCTAACTCACTATGTAAAACAAATTTTGAAATATTGTGACGACCGCTATGTAATTAATTTTGCTTAAGTACTCAATGAAAATCGCAATTTTAGCAATGCTATGTGGGTCAAAAAGGCGCATATTTTGATGCGATTACCCTAGCTTTAATTTTCATAGAATGCAGAACTGTTACTAGTATTTCTATCTACTTCCCAATCTTTATTTTCTCCGCCGATAATAAGTTTGTTGAATTGAACTAACTCATAACTTAATTGGTTCATGGAATTGATCAAAATATCGATCGCAATTAGATCGCTAGTACCTAGATCGAACCAACATCTTCCCCATACACCAAGATATTCAATGTCTCCCATATTATGCATAGGAGACATGAGAGCATTCTCTAAGCCCGATACATCGTATTCCATATAGCTTATTTCTACGCCCGTATCCTGGACGCTCAAATTTTCGGCGTTATATCCACCAAGCTTGCCAAGATAAAACCAAGAGTCCAATAGCTCTTCGATATATTGCTGTTCCATTCGAGAAGGAACGGTAGGAAATTCTAACCAAATCCACAAATCAAAAGGATTAAATTCTCTAAATTGTACTTCCATATTTAAAATTTAGTAATACTGTTAATTGTCAATAGCTTGTATCTCAATAAAGATATATCTTAGTCTTTCCTATAGAGATTAAATTTTCATAAAGTATGAAACCTAAAATTCTTTTAACATCCTTTCAGACATGGCTTCCTCATCATATATCTAATTCTTCTGATGATCTTTTAGCAAAGATACAAAAACAAGACTATTCTTTGCTTGCATCTTTATCTTTTTTACGAAATCTTCCTGTTGATATAAAGTTGGCTAGCCAAACGACAATCAAAGAAATTGAAGATATAAATCCTGATGTAGTTATATGTTGTGGAATGGCAGAAAAGAGAAGCAAGCTAACAATAGAATCGAATGCTTTTTGCGAGGATAAATGCCTTTATACATCTGTAGATTTAGCTGGATTAACTAAATCGCTAATAGCTACTGAAGTAAGCCGCAATGCAGGAAAGTTTGTTTGTGAAGGATTATATTATCGGATATTAGAATATATTCAATTACAAAGTAAGCACATACATTGTATTTTCATTCATGTTCCTTTGTTAAGAAATAACACAGATCTAATTAAAAAAGACTTTGATTCTATAATCGAATACTTTGGGCAAAATTTAGCAATTTAAACCTGAAGTAACAATAATATCAACTATTTAAAAATAGCTTATTTACTTTTAGTTATCGTAATCATGCAAACATAAAAAGTCGAGCATAAAGCTAAAATACATAACCTCAGTATTATATCAATTAATTACTTTTCGGGTTTTAAATTATCGCTCAATAGCTCTACAACATTAAATATTTTGTTTTTTAGTAAGCTTATATTAACTTTCTCTTTGATCCTTGTCAGTTTGGATAAAGAGAATTAATAAGAAGACTGTAGGAACTAAAACAAACAGAATAGTAGCTACAAATCCCAGATCATTAACTTCCATATAAAAGCAGCTCCTAAGCAGGTAATTTTAAAACAATATTCATATCTAGAATATCATTACTTAGGGTTATAGCTGCGGAGAATATGGTTATTTTTTCTTAGCAGGTTTTGGTTTTGTGACGACTTTAACAGAGCCGTTAACTATAGTTTGACAAGCCAAACGATAATTATCAGGCTTTTTCTTTAATCGGCGTTTTTCAAAATCTGTTTTGGGTGATAAATTATTCATTCCTTCTGCTATTTCCACGATGCAGGTAGCACATTGACCATAACCGCCGCAATTTCTGAGTTTGCCTCCAAGGGTATAAATATCAATTCGATTTTGAAGAGCTTTCTCACGCAAATTAGACCCCTGTGCGGCGATCACTTCTTTATTTTCCTTTACAAAGCCAATAGTCGTCATAGAAATTCTCTCTTATTAAATCCTTTTTACCATAATATTAAGAATTCATAAGAGATCATACATCGATTTTAAGATTTATTGTGCCATCGAGGTTTTAACTTAAAGAAAATTGTGAAATAACTATGGCGAATTTCAATGCCAACTCCAAAAATCAATTTGTTGTTTGGCAATTTGAGTTTTAATGGCAATGGCTCCTACATAATTAGATGATGGAATGCAAGAATACATAGACCAGTTGTTTGCTATGGTAGTATTTCCGTTGATAGCTAAAATTAGAGTATTGTTATTATCTAGAGTAAAATCTATATCAACACTAGATAAAGAACCCGAAAGTCCTATCCCGATCGCTTTTAAGTAGGCTTCTTTTGCTGTCCATAGTTTGAAAAATACTTGAGACTGCTGTTGGGGAGTTAGATTCTTGATTAAATCAAATTCCCTGGGAGAAAAAAAACGCTGTGCGATTTTTACGGCATCTGGCATTTCTCTTAGATATTCAAGATCGACTCCAATTAGATTGCTAGTAGTAAAGCCAAACAAAGCATATTCTTGAGAATGAGAGATATTGAACTGTAAAGAATTGGCTGTGTTTGATTCTATTATTTTAGGCTTTCCGCGATCGCCGTAATCAAATTTGATATTATTAGGACTGATGTTTAGATAATTGCTCAATAGTTGTCTCAAAATGCTTCTGGCAGCAATAAACCTTCTTTTATGCTGTGGGAAACGAAATTTATTAGCTCTAGCAATCTCATCAGTAGATAAGAAAGCTGTCAAACGAACTACTTCGGCTGGAGAAAAATTTAAATTTGCACGCCAGATATGGACTTTGCTTTTATCTAAAACTGGAGGGTTGGAAGGACTTTGCCAAACTGTCATCTAAAATCAGCTATTAATACTGCTTAATTTGTGATTTGCCTTAGCTTTGATCAACAGGTTTTTATCATCTGCCACTGTTAGCCATAAATTTTCACCCAATTTTTCTAACGATAAAAGACAGGCGTATTTGAGGTCAAAAATAGGTGTATTCAAAGTTTCCTTCAGAATAGGAATTGCTTCGGATACTCCAAGATTTCCCAAGGCAATTGCTGCTGCTGCACGAGATTTTTGGAATTGGGGAGAAGTATTGTGTAGAGCTTCGAGGATTAAATCATAACTAGGTCTATGTTTGAGCAATCCTAATAATTTAATAACATGAAAGTGTGCGCCATAATCATTATTTGCCTCATTAGCATAAGTCTTTAACAAAGCGTCAGGAGCTTCTTCAGAATATAACTCCAGCAGCGTCTTCCCTGCCAAATAACACCTTCCAAAGTCAGTATGATAGAGTTCTCTAATTAAAAATTCTAAAGACGGTGGCTGGTCATATTCATGCACCATATCAATGTCTTGAGGACGATCTCGAATTATCCGATCTAAACTTGATTCAATTTCTGCAAAAGCAATTTTGCCTGCACCAATCCCTTTGGCAGCTAGTAACCGAATCCCTCGCAGACGAAAAGCGACAGAAATAGGTGCTTTAGCGATCGCACTTATGGCAGGATAATATTCAACATCGATTAAGTCTTGAATACAAGCGCGTCTGGCATTGATATTGTCATTTTGCAAAAAGTCTACAACTAGATTCATTTGGCTATTATCACCAGTTAAGCGAGCCAAACTTGCAATCGCCGCACTTTTGACCGATTCATCATGATAGTTGGTGAAAGGCTTTATTTTCTCAATTGCTGGCTTGTAGTCAAAATTTGCTAAAGTGTGGACGATCACGCGGTAAGTTTGATTGGGCTTTGTTAAAAGATTGGCGATGGCTTCTAAGAGAGATTCGTCTTCTGTACCAATCTCCCCTATTGACCATACGGCATTTTCTACCATTAAGACATCTTCCTCCGATAAACAAGAGCGCAATATGGGTAATGCTTGAATAGCTTTGAGACGACCTAAACTTTCTACTGCTTTTCGTCTGGCAATACGATTTTCTAAAGCAGGATTTTGATCTCCAATAGCTTCAATCAGAGCATTAATCGATCTTTCACTCGGAAAGTTAATCAAATGTGCTGCCCCCACATAACGCTCTGATGTGCCATCTTCAGTATTCAGAGGCTTTTTTAACAAGGCGATCGCTTGATCTTCAGTTAAATTAAATATATTGGAAAATCTATTGTCCATTATCTAAAAAATTAATCTATAAAAATTATTTGCTAGGTTGAATCAATAAAGAATTTAATTCATTTTTAGCATCTAAATTGTAAAGATCGTCGCAACCTCCTACATGTTGATTATTAATAAAAATTTGAGGTACTGTCTTACTACCGTTGGCTCTTTGTGCCATATTGTTGCGTGCTATTTCATCACCATCAATTTTGTATTCGGTAAAATTGACTCCCTTCCACCACAACAGTAATTTAGCGCGGATACAAAAAGGACAAGTTGCCCAGGTATATATTTCAACATTAGCTTTGATCTTCTCTGGATTTCGGTTCAACAGAGAGTTTATAAAATCAAACATGATATGAGTTGGAAATTTATGTTAATCTCTTACATAGATACTAAAAATATTAAAACATTTCCCTAGTAATGCTTGATAAGTAAATTAAACTCAGTCCATTTTACAAAAGCAAAATAGACCATACATATATTTAAAGCTATAATTAATGTACTTTGTATTGATTTTTGTTTATGATAGATTAAAGCAATGACTATCAAACAACAGTCTAGGAGTATCAACTTTTGATTCAAGCAACTCTACATCAACTAAAAGTGTTCGAGACAGTAGCGAGAAATGGTAGTTTTACTCGCGCAGCAGAGGAATTATTAATTACTCAACCAACTGTTTCTAGTCAAGTTAAACAGCTGACTAAGGCTGTAGGTTTACCTTTATTCGAACAAATTGGCAAGAGTCTATACCTAACCGATGCTGGCAAAGAATTATTAGTTACCTGCCAAGATGTTTTTGAGCGATTAAACAACTTTGAAATGAAGGTAGCTGACTTAAAAGGTACAAAGCAAGGGCAATTGAAGTTGGCTGTTATCACTACTGCCAAATATTTTGTTCCCAGACTGCTTGGCTCTTTTTGTCAACATTACCCAGGTATAGATGTTGCTCTTAAAGTCACAAACCACCAAGAGATTCAGCAGCGAATGTTGAATAATCAGGATGACTTGTATATAGTGAGCAATCCCCACCAAGATATTGACTTGAGAAGTCAGCCATTCTTAAATAATCCTTTAGTAGTAGTAGCAAAAAAAGATCATCCCCTGGCGCAAAAAAAATATTTAGACTTCCATGAATTAAACGATCAGCCTTTTATTATGAGGGAGCAAGGCTCGGGTACAAGAGACGCAATTTTGCAGTTATTTGCTGAACATAATATTTCAGTCAAGGTAAAGCTAGAGTTGGGTAGTAATGAAGCCATCAAACAGGCAATATCAGGCGGCTTGGGAATATCAATTTTATCCGAACACTGTCTTATCTCCGAAAGAATACTAGGAGAGCTTACTATCTTAGATTTTAAACATTTTCCTATTAAACGTCGTTGGTTTGTATGTCGTCTTGCAGGAAAAAAATTATCAGTAATTGCAGAAACATTTCTCGATTATTTACTAGAAGAAAGCCCCAAAATGTCTTTTCCTGAGTCTAGTATCCTTGCTCAATTGGCTAAATAAAGACATGAGAAAATATAGTTGTCAAAATAGTGTTTTTTTATCGCTACAATTAATGATGGTGTAATTTCAGGATTAAATCACACCATCACAGTTATCAAAATAAACACATAAAGATTATGGCTAATAGTCGTAGGGTAGCTCGTGTAGCTGCTTTAATCAAGCGGGAAGTGAGTCAGATGTTACTCAGCGAAATTAAAGACGACCGCGTTGGAGCAGGAATGGTCAGCGTTACTGATGTAGATGTGTCTGGAGATCTGCAACACGCAAAAATCTTTGTCAGCGTTTATGGCACAGAAGAAGCAAAAGAAGAAACTATGGCAGGATTAGATTCTTCGGCTCATTATGTCCGTAAGGAATTGGGTAGCAGAATGCAGCTGCGTCGCACTCCGACAGTGAAATTTATTGAAGATCGCTCTCTCGAAAGGGGAGATGGTATGCTCAACCTGCTAAATAAAATTAGTGCGGAAAGGCAAAATAAGTCAGAGGCAGTAGAGTAAAGTTTGGGTAACTAATATTAATGAAGCAAGATTGGCAGAGTCTATCTTTAAAAGAGCAGATTGCTCAAATGATTGTGGTTCGAGCTTCGGGCTATCTATTTGACCATCAGATTCGCTATCCTGCCTGGGTAGCTTCTAATGCTCACCTACAATAGAGGCTAGAAGAATAACACTTGGGTGGGGTAATTCTTTTAGGGCGCAGTAGCATTGAACTACAAAAGCGATCGCAGCAGCTTCAGTCTTGGGCGAATATACCTCTGTTGATTGCCGCAGATATCGAAGAAGGTATTGGACAGCGTTTCCCTGGAAGTACTTGGTTTCCCCCACCAATGGCATTGGGGGCCATTTACGCAGAAAACTCTGAACTAGCCCTGAAATACGCGGCTGATATGGGCAGAATAACAGCAGAAGAAGCGATCGCTTTGGGCATAAACTGGATACTTGCACCCGTAGTAGATGTAAATAATAATTCTAATAATCCTGTAATTAATATTAGAGCTTTTGGGGAGTCTACTGGAGTTGTTTCTGCTTTGAGTACAGCATTAATTAAGGGTGCAAAATCATATCCCGTTTTAACTACTGCCAAGCATTTTCCTGGACACGGAGATACCGCCACAGACTCTCATTTGGAGTTACCGTCTTTACCCCACGATGATGCTCGATTAGCCGCTATTGAATTACCTCCTTTTCAAACAGCAATTTCTGCTGGGGTGGATAGCGTAATGACTGCACATTTATTGATTCCTGCCTGGGATAAAAATAAACCAGCCACTCTCTCTACAGAGATTATCACCAAAAGATTAAGAAAACAGTTGGGTTTTTCTGGTCTAGTGGTTACCGATGCTCTAATCATGGGAGGTATAACAAAATATGCACCCCCTGAAGAAGTAGCTGTGATGGCTGTGGAAGCTGGTAGTGATATTTTATTAATGCCTGACAATCCAGAGATTGCGATCGCATCTATATATGATGCTGTAATATCAGGGAAAATTACGACAAAGCGTATTGAACAGTCCTTAGAACGGATTTGGCAAGCTAAATATAAGGTATCAAGCTCTGGCAAGATGACTTCAGCCGTGTCTAACCCACAAGGAAGACCTACGGCTAGTTCTATTTTGCGGGATTCATTGAAAATAGCGAATACTCCTCTGATTCTTTCAGTGAAAAGTGGTTCGCGCAACTTAATTGTAGTAGATGATGTACTAAATGCAAGCTACTTAGATATCAACACTCCCGCGATCGCAATTCCCCAAAAACTTGGTTACTATAGACAAATAGTAGACAGCAATACAATAAACTGTATCCCGCTAGATTCTAGTCCCACTATATTACAAATTTTTATTCGAGGTAATCCTTTTCGCGGGAATGCTGGTTTAACTGCCAAAACCAAACAAATTTATCAGCAGCTATTGTCTCAGGGGCAAATAGAAGGAATAGTTATATATTGTAGCCCTTATGTATTACGTTGGTTTGAAATTTTTATAGGTGTTAAGGTAACCTTAGTTTTTAGCTATGGACAATTGAGTCAAGCTCATACAATAGCTTTAAAAGCTTTATATGGTCTTAACCTTGATATGTTGCAGTCCAATTTACAAGAAGATTTTGGATTTTAAATATTGAAAATCTTTCTCAAATACATAGGAAATATCAGGTTTGATATTTGAATTTCTTATACTACAGCTATTTTGTTATTTTAGATACAGCCAAAAGAAGATATTATTAGTTAATCACCTTCTAAATAGTTTATAGTTGTAGAGAGAGAATTAAACATAAAACTACTAAACACGGTGATAAGATATGACTGCTGCTACTGCATCCCCTTACGTTTCTACTAGATATTCCATTGAAACTCTAAAAGACGAAGCAAGACAGCTAATGGAAACAGGTTTGATTAGTCGTCAACAATCAATATATACTCTCTGCAAATATATTCCTGCTCGCGAATGGGTAAAAATAGAGTGTGAACTAGAAAGATGTGACTATCTATTGCGCGATCCTATTGGGGATTTAATTTCCAATGACAATTGGGACAATGACTAATACTTTTGGTGAGAGTCATAATTCACCAGAAAACTTTCTTATAAGCTAGAATTTAGCTAAGGAAAAGAAAAGAATTTCTTCAATAGTCTCAGAACATAGAGTCTTAGATCAACTTAAACATAGATTAAATAGATATTAAAAAAAGGATTAAATACGCATTTACTATATATGTCGTATTTAACCCTTTTTTTTGCTTTACTAAATTAAATTAACAGATAATTATTAATTGACAGGAATCAACTGTTCCAATTTGTATTTCCAGGGCTGTAATCTTTGGGATATTTTTTGCCAAGAAAATTCTGAATTTTGATTCAAGTAAACATAGCAGCCAGCAATACCGGACGCAACTAATCCTAATAATAAAAAGCCAAATATGTTGTTCTTTTTCTTGTTTTTAGGCTTGTCTTGATTTTCAATAACCGTATCTTCTTTCTGAGTAGAAATAATTGAAGTGGGTGCAACAGTTGTTGGTCTTTCTTTGACCATCAAGCTTGTATTAGTTGGCTTGACTGTAATAGGTAATTTCGTATTAAGACCTATAACCGATTTTAGTTTAGCTCCTTTGATATTAGCTCTATTTAAATCAACACCAACAATATTTGCTCCTCCAAGATCTGTATTAGTTAAATTAGCTAAATCTAAATTACTATGGCTCAAGATAGCATGGCTCAGATTAGCCCCTTGAAGATTTGCTTCGGCAAAATCAACTCCCTGAAGATTTGCATGACTAAGATCTATTCCACTAAGATCTTTTTTGGCTGCACCACGATTAACAATGTCCCAAACAAAATGCCATTTGAGATCTATCATGGTTTTGCGGCTAAATTTAGCCCGTTTTAAATTAGCCAACTTTAGTTGAGCATCTTTAAAATATGTCCCACAACATGACGCACCACTAAAGTAGGCTTTGGTTAAATTAGCCTGGCTAAAATAGGCATTTCTTAGATCTGCATTTTGTAAGTTGGCTCCCGTCAAATTTGCTTTAAAAAGATAAGCGTTATTAAGATTGGCACTATTGAGATTAGCATTTTCAAGCTTTGCATGACTAAGATCTGCTTTACTCAAATTGGCACGAAATAAATTAGAGTTTCTTAAATCTATACCATTGAAATTTTTATTTCTGACTTTTTGATTAACAATTTCCCAGACATTACGGCTGTTAGTTGAAATTATAGTTTTCTCATTAAGCTTCGCCTGAGAAAATATTACATAATCTAAATTAGCTCCTTTTAAATTAGCATGTTCTAAGTTTGCTGCTAAAAAATTAGCTCCTTCCAAATCAGAATCAGCTAACTGAGCTTCCGTTAAATCTGTGTTGCTAAGATTAGCATGGTTTAAGTTTGCTTTTTGTAAATTAATTCCACGCAAATTCAAACCGTTGAGATTAGCTTGTGCTAAATCGGGAATTATTCGTTTATTTTTCTGATACCATTCGTTCCAGACTGCTACTCCTTCTTTGATTAATGCCAAATGATCTTGGTTTGCCATTTTAGAGAATTCCTTGACTCCACTACCGTTTGTGACGCTGTTAAATTTGAGATATCAAACTGCATTAATATCATTTATAGCTAATAATTATTAGCTTTTTAGATACTGATTGAATAACGCACTTTTTCAACTGATATTTTGCCAAGTAAAATAATTGATTAACTGATAATAAGGCTCTCAAATATCGATGATGTTTCGTAGTATGACACCTTCATATTTGACACAATATATTATTTTAAAATAGCTTTTATTTGAAGAAAAACGTTACAATTCAACATAATTTATTGAAATTTTAAAAATCTTTTTTGTATGCTACGCCCAGAGCAAAGAACGAAATTAGACGATACAAACGATCTCAATTTCTATGATTACCCGCGTTTCGTTACCCATGTCGATGATGGTTTTATCGATCGCCTGACAAATCTTTATCGAGAAAGAATACAGCCCAATAGCCGTATTTTAGACCTGATGAGTAGCTGGGTATCTCATTTACCACAAGATTTAGAATATGCTCATGTAGAAGGGCACGGTATGAATGAGGAAGAATTAGCCAAAAATCCTCAATTAGACCACTATTTTGTGCAAAACCTCAATCAACAGCCCAAACTACCTTTGCCAGATGCTGATTTTGATGCGGTATTGATTACTGTTTCTATACAATACTTACAATATCCTGAAGCAATTTTGTCAGAAATATATCGTGTTCTCAAGCCAGAAGGAATAGTAATTATCAGCTTTTCCAATCGCATGTTTTATCAAAAAGCGATCGCAGCTTGGCGTGATGGAACAGATACAGATAGGGTAAATTTAGTTCAAAAATACTTTAAGTCCGTTGATGGTTTTTCTCAGCCAGAAGTTATTGTTCATCAATCAGCTTTACCTGCTTTATTACAGATGATGGGAGTAGGAGGAGGAGATCCATTTTATGCTTTAATCGCTCTTAAGTCTGTATTAGAATAATTTATAAAAAAAATAATTAATTTATGAGGACAGATAAAAGAGAGAAAAGAGAAGATAAAAGGTAAAAGAATTAATAATTTAGTTGGCTAGTAAGAATTTGATTGTTTTAATTAGTATATCTTTGTTTATTTGGCTATTTCTCTTGATATTATGGGGGGGTTTTTGGCGTTGCGATCAATATATTGATGAGAATTATTCAGAATTAAAATCCTATCCCAGGGTCTTGGTAATTGTTCCAGCCAGAGATGAAGCAGAAGTAATCAAACACAGTTTAAAGTCTTTATTAACTCAAAACTATTTAGGTGATTTTTTGATAGTTTTGGTTGATGATGATAGTTGCGATCGCACTGGAGAAATTGCCCAAGAAACCGCTAATCAACTAAACAAAGCAGAACAATTAAAAATTATTTCTGGTCAGCCTCTTATTCCTGGTTGGAAAGGAAAACTGTGGGCGATAAATCAGGGGATTGATTATGCTATTCACCAAACTTTGTCCCCTGACTATTTTCTATTTACTGATGCTGATATTTATCATCACTCAGAAAATTTAAGTCAGCTAGTCACTAAAGCAGAAGCAGAAAATTTAGACTTAGTTTCTTTGATGGTGCTACTGCGCTGTATAAGCTTCTGGGAAAAATTATTAATTCCAGCCTTTGTCTTTTTCTTTCAAAAACTTTATCCATTCCCCTGGGTAAATAATTCTCAAAAATCTATAGCTGCGGCGGCTGGTGGTTGTATCTTAATCAGCAATAAATCTCTCCAAGCAATTGGTGGAATTGAGTCAATTAAAGATGCTTTAATTGACGATTGTTCTTTAGCCAAAGCAGTTAAATCCCAAGCCAAACACATCTGGATTGGTTTAACCAGAGAAACCATTAGCCTGCGTCCCTATAATGACTTAAAGACTATTTGGGACACCATTGCACGCACTGCATTTACTCAATTAAACTACTCTTGGCTACTGTTAATTGGCACTCTGATTGGCATGGTTGTTGTTTATCTAGTTGCCCCTGGGGGTCTAATAGTTGGTATACAAAGAAATAACTGGCTACTGATAGGGGCTGCAATTTCTACTTGGTTACTAATGACCATTGCTTATATCCCCACTCTTAGGTTGTACAATCTATCAATTACCTGGGGATTTAGTTTACCTGCGATCGCATTTTTATATACTTTGATGACTATAGATTCAGCCGTCAAATACTATCAGGGTAAAGGTGGTGCATGGAAAGGAAGAACATACACAAAATAGTTCAGGCTAAAAACAACTAAACAATATCAAACTTTTCTTTAGTAGTGTCAGCATTTGAGGTATGGCTATCGAACTATAGGTTAAGACACCTCTGAGTCTCTTAGTGTCTTAGCGTTTCTGCGTGAGACTTTCTTTCGATCTTGCTCATCTTTATTTCGACTGCTATATTACAAAACAATTTTTTGGTAATCCAAAATTAGATATGATAACAATCTAAAATTAGATGGGATTTAAAATACAATTCTCTTCAAATCAACAAAAAATAATGACTCTACAAATAGCTAAGAAATCCAATACTACAGAAGTTTTGTTGGGCAAATCTTTAGAAGAGTTAACTACCTGGGTACAAGAACAAGGACAACCCCCATACAGAGGAAAGCAACTATATCAGTGGTTATACCACAAAGGAGCGCGATCGCTTTTAGATATTTCTGTCTTCCCCAAAAAGTGGCGGGAAGAAATGTCAGATTATCCTATTGGACGCTCTACTATTCATTATCGCAGCGTCGCACCTGATGAGACTCGCAAGTACTTGTTACGTCTATCTGATGGCTTGATTATTGAAGCTGTTGGCATACCTACGGCAAAACGCCTGACGGTATGTGTATCTTCTCAGGTAGGTTGTCCAATGGACTGCGATTTTTGTGCCACAGGAAAAGGTGGCTTTACTCGTAACTTGAAAGCCAATGAAATCATTGACCAGGTACTTACCGTCCAAGAAGACTTCGGTCAAAGAGTTAGTAACGTAGTGTTTATGGGTATGGGGGAACCCATGGCTAATATTGACCGTGTTGTCCCTGCGGTCAAATCTCTCAATCAGGATGTGGGAATCGGAGCGCGATCGCTTACCATATCCACAGTGGGTATTCCTGGTAAAATTCAGCAGCTAGCTCAACACAAGCTACAAATAGTCTTAGCAGTAAGTCTTCATGCTTCTAACCAAGCTTTGCGCCAACAACTAATTCCCAGTGCCAAAAAATATACCATTGATAATCTATTAGATGAATGTCGAGACTATGTTCAGGTAACAGGAAGAAGAGTTACTTTTGAATATGTCTTACTATCAGGAGTCAATGACTTACCTGAAAATGCTCGAGAATTGACTCAAAAATTAAAAGGATTTCAAACTCATGTAAATCTTATTCCTTACAATCCTATTTCTGAAGTCGATTATCAAAGACCAAAGCAATATCGAATCAAAGAGTTTACTAACATTCTAGAAGAGGCAAACATAGCCGTCAGCGTGCGCTATTCCCGCGGCTTAGAAGCAGATGCAGCTTGCGGACAGCTAAGAGCCTCCAAAATTCAAGCAGAAACGGGATCGATTACGCAATAACTGTTTATACCAGGGGCATAAGCTTCAATTACCTTGCCAGTTTTGAGACACTGTACCAAAAGGTAATCACAGCTTTCGCAAGAAGTACGCTTAATAGAATTATCAACGATTTTTCTAATAGCGCGATCGCCACAATTAGGACAAGGTATTATCTGTGTTTTAGTCATTTTTTTTAAATAGAACTTTGAGACATACCAGGTAAGTCATTAATTCTATTTACATATTGATTTTAAAAGATTAGCTTTATATGTCTTTATTATAATTTTTGTTTAAGTAATAGTTCTCATTCTTTATATAGATTTTAGATAGTTTAATCTTGATCCCCAGACAGATCTTAATTACTTATTTTTTGTGTTAGAAAAATTAAATGCTTGTATGTAGCGAGTTTCAAATTGTACTGCCATCCCATATAGACATGGAAGTTTTTCTTGTTTCTCAAAAAAATGATTTAATTTTAGAAAACAATAATTCTGCTTTTTGTAGCAATAACCTATGCAAGTCGAGTGGCAAATAGCTAAAAAATACGAAGATATCATTTATCAAAAATATAATGGCATCGCCAAAATAACTATCAACCGTCCCCACAAACGCAATGCTTTTCGCCCTAAAACTGTATTTGAAATGTACGACGCTTTTGTTGATGCTCGCGAGGATCGTACTGTAGGAGTAGTCCATATGCCTGGTGCAGGGCCCCATACCGATGGAAAATATGCTTTTTGCGCGGGGGGAGATCAAAGTATTAGAGGGAAAGCAGGATATATAGATGATGATGGTACACCAAGACTAAATGTATTGGATTTGCAGCGTCTGATTCGCTCTCTACCCAAAGTAACTATTGCTTTAGTAGCTGGCTATGCTATTGGTGGAGGTCATGTGCTTCATGTTTTATGCGATCTCACCATTGCGGCTGATAACGCCATATTTGGACAAACAGGGCCTAAAGTAGGTAGTTTTGATGGTGGATTCGGCTCTAGCTACTTGGCGAGAATTGTCGGGCAAAAAAAAGCAAGAGAGATTTGGTTTCTCTGTCGCCAATACAATGCTCAAGAAGCTTTAGAAATGGGATTAGTTAATCGTGTTGTGCCAGTAGAAAGCTTAGAAGCAGAAGGAATCGAGTGGTCTCAAGAAATATTGCAAAAAAGTCCCATAGCAATTCGTTGTCTCAAAGCTGCTTTTAATGCTGATTGTGATGGACAAGCTGGTATACAAGAATTGGCGGGAAATGCCACTATGCTTTACTACATGACAGAAGAGGGAGCAGAGGGAAAACAAGCCTTTTTGGAGAAACGTCCCCCAGATTTTGAGCAATATCCTTGGTTACCTTAGAGCGATTAAAAAAAAGGGTTTTAGCCCAAAAAAATACGCTCTCAATATTTTGTAATTTTGGAGCGTACCACTATAAAATTATTAATTTAGTTGAAACTATTTTAATTACATTTTTATTTGAAATTGAAGATTCATCCAAAAAATTCTATCTCAAGTAGAAAAAATTCAAATAATAAATATCTATTATCTACTCTAATTGTGTAGATATTGTCGCTTGCAAACTATTATCAAGGTCAACATTAGATATTTGAGTAGATGTGTTTCGATTAGATTCTCTGTTTACAGAAGTCTCTAGTTGAAAGATATCTTCTAATTTTTTCAAAGTAGTTTCAAAAGGAGGACTGGCAAAAGTACATGCCTTCCAACTACTTTGAACTGGCACGCCTAGCATGTTGCATGACCCACCCCTGCGACCTTCTGGCTTATAAAAGCGACAGTAGCGACAGGCAGAAGTTGAAAAATTGATTTCTTTCATTTAGGTTTCTAGAACTGGTTTTACTCCATTCCGTTACCTCTATTCTGCTCTTTCTTCATAATCCCACCGATCCCCTTGAAATCGATATGTGGCAAGCTTTTGAATGATCCCCAGATTGAATTGAGTTTTATATTGTCTTTATAATCTATTAATAAATAAACATGAAACACTCAAAAAAAGTATCAAAAACTACTGTTTTTAGTAAGTAAATATATGGACACTAGGATGAAAAACCTATAGGGATCGTTAAAAAGAAAGTTAATCAACCTTTAATGTACAATCTAATTTGGTTGTATAAAAGTTGGTGGTCGATATTCCTTAGACCATTTTTGAGCGATACAAAGATAACAAGAAGCCCATCTTTCTAATTCTCCTGTAGGAGTTGGCGCGCCACAGATAGGACAAGATGTTAGAGATGAATTTTGACTATTTTGCTCGATAGCTTTGAGCCAGCGTTTTGCTGCTATCTTCGCTTTTGCTGGAGCCAGATTTTCTTTTCTGGTATTATCTGTCTCTGTTTTAGTTATTGGTATTTCTCTTAGATTATTTTTAGATTCTTGAGATTTTTGTTGCTGAGTGATGGTAAACAAGATTTTTCTAGTATCTTCTACTGGTGTTGTTTGATAGAATCCAGAAGAAGAGAAACGAATATCTTTTAGGGTGAAGGGTAGCTGCTGATTGAGTCTTTTAAGCAGAGTATAGCGTTGAAAAGAAAGCTCTTGCGCTCTAGAGGCACTATTGGTAGCAACCCAAAGTACCTGTCTTGCAATGTGAAGAGGACGAGTATTCTGGGCTGTATTTTGGCTTACTGTATTGTGCCAAGCTTTTAAAAGCTGGCGATAATCGCGAAATTTTTCCCAACCAGGTTGTTTTTCTAGTTGCCTGAGAACTTGTTCGATCGAATTGAAATAATTTAACATTTAATATTTATAGGTTACAAGTTATCCCCGACCACTGAACCTTCTTTTCTCCTGTGCGTCGATAAGAGAAAAGGAGATCGCTTTGTTGATATGTGCAGAAATCTTTGGCGATCGCAATATTTTGAGGATTGATATTTAATTGCTCTAGCTGTATTTGGTTCACTCTAGATACATTGAGGCGAACTTTCCCTGGTAATTCATCATCTAATATGGGAGAGTTGGGAACTTGTTTCAACTCTTGAAGTATTTCGCTCTCACTTCGACCGATAACATCGGGAAAAATTGTTTGAACCACTTTTATGGCGACTCTATTATCCACCTGATACATTTTACCTGAGATTCCAGGACCAATGGCAACTCTAAGATTTTCTTTCTTGCTACCAGACTCTAGAAAATGGGCGATCGCTTTGGCGACAATTTTTAGAGATGTTCCCCGCCAACCAGCATGAATAGCACATACTTTACCAGAGATGCGATCGCCAATTAAAATAGGCGTACAATCGGTACTAGCTACCCAAACCGATTGGTTAGGGCGATCGCTAATTACTCCATCGGCATCAGGAAAAGAATTAGTCAAATTTTGCTTTTTGATAGCTTTAGTAATCTCTTGAGTAGTCAGCACCACATTGCCATGTACCTGTTTGACTCTATATGCCTCTGTTTTTGATTGCAGAATAGAAGTCAAGTCTTCAGGAGTCTGAGGATAAAAACCTGCGGTAAAAAATCCATGTCGCCAATCTGAGAGTAAATTGCAGGTCAAATAAGTATTTTCTTCAACCGTTTGCCATTGCCAATTCTGACCAATTTGTTCATCCTTCATCTTTTATGCTTCATCCTATCTACGATACGTGTCAATTTTATGAGAAAAACTATCATAATTAGAAGAGGGGACTATAGAGAATAATCGTTCTATAATCCCCAGTTTATTTTGGAACAAATAGTTTTATTGTCGATCTAAAAACACCCGATAACATGAAAGCAGATTGAAATTTGCTAAAAAGCCCATAGCTTGTAGTTAGCTTAACTGTATAATTTATCTAACCTTAACTCACGTTAATGGTGACATTTAAATCGGGCAAAATACGAAAAGACAATTCTAAGAACAGCGAAAAATTTAGTTTGAAACGACTGCTACAAAAAGCTTGGTTGTTTCTTCGTATCTCCAAGCTATTCCTTCAGGATCTTTGCTTTGACTCCACTCTTCAAAATCTGGATCTGATTTACGTCGGCCAACTGTACTAGTATTGAGATCGAGACGCTTTGCCAGTTCAGCCTGAATTAGTGATTGACTAACATCAATAGAAGAGTCTTCACTTATATCGCTTAAACTGCTTGACTCAATTTCAGGTTCAATAGTCGCTGTAGAAGAGGTGGGTTCTTCTTTAGTCAACTGAGCGACACTAGAAGAAGTCTCATTCGATACGTTTTGTTCTTCTTTGGCTAATTGAGCAATTCCTCTAACAGATAATTTATTAGATTCTTTGCCTGATAGCTGATAAGAATTAATCGCAGGCTCTGGCTCGCTGTCGTCAAAAATACTGCCTAAAGCACTTGCTGTTGGAAAATAATAAACGAAACCTTTGTCTTTTACATTTTGAGGTAGAGTGCCGTACTCATCGCTTTTGCGAGTTAAAAATGTTTTGGCATCTTTGGCGGTCAAATTCGCTTTAACGGATAGGTCTACTGGAGTTAGGTATCCTCTATTTTCTTTGATCAATTGATTAAAGTAAGGATTGATTTCTCCACACCATTTTTGCCATTGGTAGTTTTGCCAAAATTTGAAAGCTACGATTAATGCTGCAAATGCAAGCAAGAAAGGCCATAGCTGATACAAAACGACAAAACCAAAAGCAAAAGGTATGATCAAGATCAAGATTCCAGCAGAGCCATTATCTAGTACTTTTCCAGTCATAGTTTTGGTTGCAATTGCATTGGTATTTATCTGTTGCAAGATTGTCTTGCATAATTTTATCTAATTGCAATACTAAGACAAATTGCGTTGCATAGCACGCAACTTAATGCAAAGATTAACAACAAATGTCTAAACTGTAGCCATAAAATTAGATAAGTCAAGACGTTGCAACATTGCTTTACGGGCTGATATAGCTAGGGAATCGTCGATCGCAACTAAATTTATTTCTTGCTCATATTTGTTTTGCAAGGCTTTTTTTATTAACCAATCAGCGATAAAAGGATTCTTGGGTAGCAAAGGTCCATGGGAATAAGTAGCGATCGCATTTTGATAAAAAGCTCCTGCTGTTTTGTCTTCGCCATTGTTGCCATATCCTTGGATTACCTTACCCAGAGGCTGCACGTCCCTAAGATATGTCCTTCCTCCATGATTTTCAAAACCAATTGCCACAGGCTTTTCTCCCAGCATGGCTTCTAATTCCTTAGCAAGAGGCTCGGCAGTAATTTCAAACACCAAATTACCAATGCAACGTTGTGCTTCAATACCAGGATGTTGGCTCACCATATCCAACATACCTAAACCATCAATTCTTTTGCCCAATGCTGGCTCATAATAGTGTCCCAAAAGCTGAGGTGAGCCACAGGTAAATACTCCTGGTGTTCCGTTATCTAGCTTGCTTTTTAAAGCTTGGGCTTTTTCTCCTTGCAAATCTCGCATGACAATTTCTTGCTGACGATCCTGTGCGCCTCCTCCAACAATTAAATCTACTTGTTCAAATATTTCTGGTGGTGTTTCTCTTTTAAGGGGAATAATTTCTACTAGTATATCTCGCCACTGACATCGCCTTTGTATACAGATAACATTACCGCGATCGCCATAAGTACTCATCAATGTAGGATAAAGCCAGCCGATTGCAATTTTCATTTTGGTGGTGGTAAAAGATAAAGAATAGCAAATAAGATCGCTGCAATATTAACTCACAGTAGGGCGATCGCTAAAATCAATTTTGGATAAACAGTTAAAAATAGCTAAACTATTTGTAAATAAAGATTAACCATCAAAGTATCTATCGAGTTGAACTATAAGGATTTACGGGAATGACTGCTACACCAACAGTAATCAAAGAAAAGTCTAGTCAAACCATCAAACAACACTATCCCAACTACAAGATAATCGTGTTGAACGATGACTTTAACACTTTTCCCCATGTGATCAAATGTTTAGTGACCTATATTCCAGGGATGAGCAGCGATCGCGCTAGAGAATTGGCGGACGAAATACATAATCAAGGGCAGGCTTTAGTGTGGGTTGGACCCCAAGAACAAGCTGAACTATATCATCAACAGCTTAAGCGTGCTGGGTTAACTATGGCACCGTTAGAGAAAGCTTAATTAAGTAGTAGATAGCAAGTAATATTATGGCTTCTGATGGTCGGATAGTCTGGAATCATTCAACTCATCTTGATGGCTTGATTCCCATCTTAGAAAAATTAGTTAAATGCGAGGGAATCACCACAATTACTCCAGGAAGAATCAAAAAAACTAGAAGCCATATACCAAAGATCAAACTAAAGGTATCCGTTCCTATTCGTGGCGGTTATAAAGTTATTGCTCGTCAAGGTAAAACTGTACAGGAAGTTTTTATTTTGACTACTTTAGAACAAGAAAATTTGGAAAAAGCGATCGCCCAAGCCATGCAGTAAGTCGCCAAATATTTAGCTAAATATTTAAATTTTATATGCTATAAACCGCGTCCAGATAGAGAATTATAGTTTTAGTTTTTTCGGGAATGTAAGGTTTTCTATTCCCTAATCCTCGACTCCTAAAGAGCCGCTTTTTCCCATTCATAGAACAGTTATCGAAAAAACCACAGGTTCCATTCACTTCAAATTAGACGTGGTTTAGTAAAAACTTAGAAAAAATTTTATTTGATTATATTTTGGGTCATTTTAGTGTTTAACCAATACATATTGCTCATTGATTCGTTTTGGTTTTTAGTAACATATTCTCTACATTAACTAACGTGAGTTCGGGTTAACAGAATTGATTAGTTTAGGTAGCTATTTCCTTAATGATACCGCTACGCATAATCCTTTAGGAAATAGCCTTAAGCCTTTAGCTTTCGAGGAATTGTTTACTCTTCTAGATTTTGAATTTAACTGTCAAAAATGGTTTTTTAATTGATTGTATGACAATTGTTTGAGCATATCCCGAACTCACGTTAACTAAAAGATAAAACAGTATTAAAACCAGGTTAATTTCCAATAAATTTCTGATTAAAATGATTTTCTTCTGATTAAGATAAATCTTTTAATTATTAATGTTTAGTACTCTTAAATTATCAATTACCAAGTCTTAATATGGTTGTGAAATTCTGAGTAGAGAGAGAACATATAGAAATTTTTTCTCAGATTGTTTTCTAATATTTGGCTTCATTTTAAGCTACTCAATTTTATTCAGAAAAATCACATCATGACTAATCAATTAGCTGGTTTTGCTTCTTTACCAGCAGATACTTTTGCTGAGGGTCCTCCTGCGGGGGGAAATGACGGCGAAGGTAATCCCATTGATGCCAACGGACGCACTGGTCCATTTGAAGGACAACCAGTCCAAGGCTTTAGTGGAGTACAGTTTGCGCCAGATAATAGCGGGGCATTTTGGTTTTTATCCGATAATGGCTTTGGGGCGCAAGACAACAGTACAGATTATCTATTTCGTATATAGCAAGTAGAGCCTAATTTTTCAGGCGCAGAAAATGGAGACGGAAGTGTAAAAGTACAAGGCTTAGTCCAACTTTCCGACCCCGATAATTTAATACCTTTTGATATTGTTAACCAAAATAGCGAAGAACGTCTGCTTACTGGAGGCGATTTCGATATCGAATCCTTTGTTATTGATGACAATGGAGATATTTGGGTAGGGGAAGAATTCGGTCCATACCTGTTGCATTTCAATTCCGATGGAGAATTAATCGAAGCACCTATCTCTACCCCTAATATTACCAATCTTAATACTTTAAACGGTCAAGAACCTCTAGTAATCGGTCATCGGGGTGCGAGTGGACTATTACCCGAACATACCTTAGAAGCATACAAGGTTGCGATCGCTCAAGGGGCAGATTTTATCGAACCAGATTTAGTAATTACTAGGGACGGGGTATTAATTGCCCGTCACGAACCAATTTTAGACGACACTACCAATGTGGCAGAGGTGTTTGGTGAAGATCGGATGTCCACCAAAATTTTGGATGGGGAAGAAGTAACGGCGTATTTTGCTGAAGACTTTTCCCTCGAAGAAATCAAAATGCTGCGGGCGTTACAGTCTAGGGATTTTCGCTCGCAAGAATTCAACGAAGCGTTTGAAATCCCTACCTTGGAAGAGATAATTGAGCTAGTTCAACAGACTGAAGCAGAAACAGGAGTACAAGTAGGAATTTATCCCGAAACCAAACATCCTACTTTCTTAGACCAACAAGAACTATCTTTAGAAGAACCTTTAGTCCAAACTTTACAAGATACTGGCTTTATCGACCCCAATCGTATTTTTATCCAGTCTTTTGAAGTTAGCAATCTTATCGAACTAAATAGCACCTTGACAGAGTTAGGCTTGGGTAATATTCCTTTAGTACAGCTATTTGGCGATACCGCAGGGGACTTTATCAACGACGGTGGTGGTGGTTTCTCCATACCTTATGATTTTGTAGCCAATTTTGGTGATGAAGAATTTACTCAAGAAAAAGCAGTAGCCACCTATGGTGAAGAATTACTGACTGCTTTGGGTATCATTGGCGAAGACGGTAGCTATAACCGCGAAGTTGCTTTAGAGATTACCTATGGCGACTTTGCCAACCACGAAGTAATTCAAATTATTAGTAATTTCGCTGGCGGTTTAGGAGCTTGGAAGAATAATATCCTGCTGCGAGAATCTTTAGACGAACCTGTAGACGGTGACGGTGATGGAGAAGCAGAGATCGCCACTCAATTAACAGGGGAAGTTTTTTCCTTAGTAGATTATGCCCACGATGCGGGGTTACAAGTACATCCCTATACCCATCGCAATGAAGAGAGATTCTTAACCTTAGAAGCTGATGGCACTCCTCAAACGCCAGAATCAGAAATCGAACAATTAATTGATGTAGGCGTTGATGGCTTCTTTACCGACTTTCCCGCTACTGGGGTAGCCGTAGTTGATTCCATTACTGGAGAATTCGTTCAGTCACCCCAAAACCCAGATATAGGGGATAGCATTCCCAATCTTTCAGGATCTCGCGGTTTTGAAGGGATGGCATTTAGCCCAGATCGCAAAACTCTATATCCTTTGCTAGAAGGTACTGTAGAAGGCGATCCAGCCAATGCCCTACGCATCTATGAATTTGATGTGGAGTCTGCTTCCTATAAAGGCTTAGTCGGCTACTACCCTACTACCGACGGCAATCCTATTGGCGACTTTACTCCGATTAACGATACCGAGTTTTTAGTTATCGAACGAGATAACAACCAAGGAGAAGAAGCCCAATTCAAAAAGATCTTCAAAATCGATATCTCCCAAATAGATGAAAACGGTTTTGTAGCCAAAGAAGAAATTGTCGATCTGCTTAACATTGATGACCCTGATGACCTCAACGGTGATGGCGAAACTACTTATGATATGCCCTTCGTCACCATCGAAGACGTAGTTGTGATCGATGAAGACACCATTTTGGTAGCCAACGATAATAACTATCCCTTTTCTCAAGGCAGAGAAGGGGATATCGACAACAACGAAGTCGTATTAATAGACCTCGAACAACCCTTAGATTTAGACCCAACATTAGGAGGTAATCTCTTGACCAATACATCTACATCAGAAACTACTCTAGCTCAAGTCGATTCGGGAACAACTAGCGTCTTTCTCGATTTACCTTTATTAGAATCCGCAGCAGGAATTACTCTTGTTGGTTCTGATAGCGAAGGAACACCTTTTTCCGATGATTTTCAGATCGGTTTTTCCATCACAGAAAACACTGACTTCTCTTATGAAGCAGAACCCTTCGCGCCCGTTGGCGGAACTATAGAACACTCTGGAACAATAACTTTAGGGGTTGGCGAAGCAGAAGTAACAGTAGGAGAATTTTCCATTGGCTTTGATGCTGCACGAGTATCAGAAACAGCTAGTGGCTTTTTTGTTGCTGATACCACAGACGATGCTTTGAATTTAGAAGTTTTATTTGATGTCGGCGCACCGGGCAACGTTGCTGCTGATTCTGAATCATTAACCGTTTCTGGATCGGACTTACTTGTATCTCCCGAACTAGCTGAAGCATTAGGAGCTTCTGAGCTAGCTGGTGCGGACGTTGGCGATACTCGCATTGATGCTACTTCTACGATGATGCCTGAAATAGATGCGCCTAAAAACGTCATCCTTATTGTTGGCGATGGCATGGGCTGGGAAATGGTTCGTGCTGCTGCTATTGCCAAACAAATTGACGAAGGACACCAAGGAAATACTCTAGAGGATTTCTATACAGAGGGTAGGGGTGAAGGACTGAGTTTCCAAGAGCTAGAAGGCTATACCAATGCCACGACTTATTCAACAATTATCGATGGTGACAAAGGTAACTCAGCCCTTGAAGGAGATCCCAGAGATCGCGTTACTGGTGAAGGCGAACTGCGGGAAGGATTTACCCTGCCAGGCGATTCTGATGAAGGCTCAACTGGCTTCAATCCAATCTTTAATCCCTATGCCGATGAAGATTCTCCAGGGGAAGGTAATCTCGTTGGTTATGACCCTCAACAAGGGGGTACTCAACCTTGGCTTGATGGTTCTAATCCAGACTATATTAAGCAAAACTTTACTGACTCTGCTGCTGCTGGCACGTCTCTTTATTCGGGAGTGAAGACATTTGCTGGCGCTCTTGGAGTTGACATTTTCGAGCAGCCAGTCGAAACCATTCTCGAAACTGCCCAAGAACAAGGAAAAGCTACAGGTACGGTTTCTAGCGTTCCTATTAGCCACGCAACCCCTGCTGCACCTGGGGCTCACGTTAACAACCGAGGTAAGCTAGATGATGGCATTCCTGAAGGTGCTTTGGAAGGAGAAGAGTTTGATGCTGGTGATAGCGTCACGCAGCAAATGCTGTTGGAAACCCAACCCGATCTGATTCTCGGTGGCGGTCATCCTCTCGATTACAACAACACGGATTCAGAAATCGGTGGTGAGCTAGAATTCAGATATATCGCCGAGTCTACCTATGAAGAACTAAGCAACAATCCAATTTTTTAGAGCGGAATCCTAATGCTGGAGAAGTTTTGCTAGAGGCAGCAGCAGTACTCAGTCCAGAAGATGGCGATCGCTTGTTTGGTCTCTATGGAGCTAGAGGACAAAACGGCAACTTGCCCTTGGTAACTGCAGACAGCGACTATAGTAACACTGGCTTAAATACTTTTTCCCATCGCTCTTCTCAAATAGAGGGAGAAACTCCCGATATCAATCGTCCGCTTATGCCTGGCGAAACAGTACAAGACTTTATCGCTACGGAAGCCGATGAGAATCCTACCCTAGCTGAAATGACAGAAGCCTCTTTAGAGTTTCTCAGTAAGGATGAAGATGGATTCTTTCTTACTGTAGAACAGGGCGATATGGACTGGGTACTCCATGACAACAACATGGATAACTAACTCGGC
>CAKZYI010000360.1 GCA_937884735.1 uncultured Pleurocapsa sp. | reverse complement strand
ATGATTTGACTAATCTGCCCAATAAATTTTTCCTGAGGGATTCATTTGATTATTTGAAATCTTTGCTTTCTAGTAACCAGAAATTTTCTATTCAAAACGAAAATTTATCAGACATAGAAGTAGATTTGATTGCCGTTTTAAATATTAGTCTAGATAGGTTTTTCAAAGTTAATAATTGCCTGAGTCAACAACAAAAAAACATATTTGTCAAAGAGATAGCCCAAAGATTGAATCAATATGTTGGCAAGTGCGATTTTCCAGGAATTATTATTTATTTAAAAGAAGATAGCTTTTTAGTCATGATTCCTGTCGATAAACAAATAAGAGCTAGTAAATATGGTCAAGATATTTTACATATCATTCGCCAAGCTTTTTATATCGACAACCATGAAATATTTATTTCTGCTAGTATTGGAATTGCTTTCTATCCCAACGATAATCAAAATCTAGAAGAATTATTAGAACAAGGAGAAAAAGCAACTAGATATGCCCAAAAGCAGGGGGGAAATCGTTGTCAGCTATTTACATTTGCTTTTAATATCAAAAATCCCCAGGCAGCGGAAAACCTGGCTATGGAAGCAGAATTACATCGTGCTTTAGACAAGCAAGAATTTGAATTATATTATCAACCAAAAATCGATCTTCGCACCAACTTAGTAATTGGTGCTGAAGCATTATTGCGTTGGAATCATTACGCTTTAGGCAAAATTACAGCAGAAAGGTTTATTTCTCTAGCTGAAGAAAGTGGTTTGATCAAGCCAATTGGGGAATGGGTTCTGCAGCAGGCTTGTAAACAGACTAATACCTGGCACGAGCAAGGATTAGATTTTCTCAAAATAGGCGTTAATTTATCTGGATTCCAATTCAAACAGTCAGATTTATTCCACACCATAACTCAAGTTTTATTTGATACTTCTCTAGATCCTCAATATTTGGAGTTGGAGCTGACTGAAAAAATACTTGTAGAAAATATTAAAACCAATATTCAAAGATTACACCTAATCAAAAAACTAGGAATTCAACTGGCATTGGATGATTTTGGTACGGGCTATGCTTCTTTGGGCTATTTACAGCAGTTTCCCTTTGATTTATTAAAAATAGATTCTTGTTTTATTCGCGATATCAATCAAAATAAAGTAAATGCCGTAATCACGGAAAATATTATCAGGATGGCACATCAATTAGGCTTAAAGGTTGTGGCAGAGGGAGTAGAAACTGAAGCTGAACTACAGTATCTTAAAAAACATCAATGCGACCAGGTTCAAGGATTTTATCATAGCTTACCTTTGGAATCAGAAGAGTTTAAAAAATTAGCTATAAATACTAACAATTCGTATTTAACTAAAAGCAATTGATAATTTTGAGAATATTCGCAATAGTTTCGCAGTTACAAATTGCCTAAATTTTATTTTTAATTTAATATTCAATATATTTTATGACTACAATTGATGATTCAGCTAATGTTTTAGTAGTAGATGACAATAGTTTGAACTTAGATTTATTATGTAGAATTTTATCTAAAGCTAATTTCAAAACTATTAGTGCAATAGATGGAAAGGATGCCATTAATCAGGTCAGCCTCCAACATCCAGATCTAATATTGTTAGATATAATGATGCCTAACCTTGATGGTTTTGAAGTTTGTAAATTAATTAAAAATAATCCCGATACAAAAAATATTCCAATTATATTTATGACAGGTTTGGCAGATACAGAAACAAAGGTAAAAGCTTTTAAACTAGAAGCTAGTGACTATATAACTAAACCTTTTCAAAAAGCTGAACTATTAGCCAGAGTAAGATATCAGCTGCAAGTATTTAACTTGCGTAAAGCCTTAGCCGATAAAAATATTGCCTTGCAAAATGAAGTCGATCAAAAATATGAAGCAGAGGTTTTATTATTAGATATAAATGAACGTTTAGGTTGTGCCAATAGATTTTTAAAAGATGAAATCAAACAGCGTAAAGCGATCGCTTTAAAATTAGAAGCAGAAATTGCTGAAAGAAAACAAGCAGAAAAAAAAGTTAAGCAATCTTTGAAAGAAAAAGATTTATTACTAAAAGAAATTCATCATCGAGTTAAAAACAATTTATTTATTGTGTCGAGTCTTTTAGAATCTCAGGCTGATTATATCGACGATCCAGAAGTCATAAAAATGCTCGAAACTAGTCAGAATCGTATTACTTCTATGGGACTAATTCACGAACAGCTTCATAACAGTACTAATTTATTTCAGATTGACTTCCAGCAATACATAACAGTTCTAGTAGAGCATATAGCTGACTCTTATCTTACTAAAGAAATTGACTTTCACCTCAACATTCAACAGGCTACAGTAAATATTGAAACTGCTCATCCTTGCGGATTAATTATTAACGAACTTATTTCTAATGCCTTAGAACATGCCTTTCATAATAGAGATAGAGGTAATATTACATTAGAATTCAATCAAGATAGACTTGGCTTTTACAATTTACTGCTCAAAGATGATGGTCTTGGTTTCCCTCATCACAAAAACTTCTATCAAAGCGAATCACTAGGATTGGAACTAGTATCTACTTTAGTAGAACAGCTTGAAGGGACAATAGAAATGACCAATCATAATGGCACCCAGATTAAAATTAGCTTTAAAGAACTAGACTATAAAACTAGAGTCTAAACTGTACATGGATGTCCAATCAAACACCTATATACAACATTCATAAGGAACTAGTTGCCAAATAAAGCACCAATTGCTTTACCCATATTTTCGGGCTGCATTGCTACCGTAGCCGCAGTGGGTTCATAGCCACAATGCACCATACAGTCTGCACATTCTGGATTGCCGCTTTTTTTACCGTAGTTACTCCACTGGGTCTTATTGATCAATTCTTTGTAGCTCGAAAAATGCCCTTCATTGAGCAAATAACATGGCTTCTGCCAACCCAAAACACTATAGCTAGGACTACCCCAAGGGGTGCAGTCAAAGTCCTTATCTCCCATAAGAAACTCTAAGAATAAAGGATTATGATTGAAATTCCATTTTTTTGCCCCAGATTTCCAAGGGGATAGGATTTCTCTAAATAAGGCTTTTGTTTGTTCTCTCTGGAGGAAGTTTTCTTGGTCGGGAGCCCATCCATAACTATAGCCAGGAGAAACCATCATCCCATCTAGATTCAACGACTCTAAATAGTCAAAGAATTCCTGCATTTCTTTGGGGTCTGCACCTTCAAATACCGTAGTGTTGGTAGTAACGCGGAATCCTTGCTGTTTTGCCGCTTTGATAGCTGAAATTGCTTTGTCAAATACTCCTTCTCGGTCTACACATTTGTCATGCTGTTCTTTTAACCCATCCAAATGAACGCTGAAGGTCAAATAGGGAGAAGGCTCAAATTTACTTAAGCTCTTGGCTAATAAAATTCCATTAGTGCAAAGATAAACAAACTTTTTGCGCTGCACCAAGCCGCGAACAATCTCATCAATCTGAGGATGTAATAATGGCTCTCCTCCAGGAATAGAAACCACTGGCGCACCGCATTCCTCTACCGCATCAAAACACTGTTGGGGAGTAAGATTTTGTTTTAATATTTCTGTGGGATGTTGAATTTTTCCACAGCCAGAACAAGCCAAATTACAGCGAAATAAAGGCTCTAGCATCAAGACCAAAGGAAAATGCTTTCGTCCTAGAAGACGCTGGGTAACTAAATACTTGCCTACCGTAACTGCTTGTTGAAGTTGAATTCCCATGTTATGTCTCCTCAAACCAACCTAATTGTCTTTCGAGTAATTGTAATACTTAACGTAAGTTCAGGTTAACGAAATTAATTGATTGGTGGCTATTAGCTTTTGAGAGATCGTTTAATTCTTTAGACTAGAAACTAGATATCTAGAAACATTTCAAATTGGTGTAAAAAAATATAACTGCAAAGAATCAAAAACACTCTACAGTTATAAAAACCTACAAGTTACAAGTTATGGGCTATTTCAAGCATGAGCTAATAATTGATCTGCCTGTTTGGCTGTTTCAAAGAAATAGCGTACATTATCTTCAGGAGTACCAACTAAAACACCGTGTCCCAAGTTAAGGATGTGACCAGTATTACCCGCTTTGCGAATTGTATCTAAAATGCGATCGCGAATCACATCTTGAGATCCAAACAGAATGCCAGGGTCAAGGTTTCCTTGCACCTTCATGTCTTTGCCTAGTCTTTGTCTGGCTTCTGCCATATCTACTGTCCAATCTACGCTAATCATGTCTGCACCAGACTTGGCCATACGCTCTAATAAACCAGCACTGCCGCTAACCAAAAGAATCAAGGGGGTGTCGGGATGAGTTTCTTTAACCTTGCGGAATACCTGTTGTTGATAGGGTAAAGCAAAAGTCTCAAAGTCCTGGGGACACAGTTGTCCAGCCCAAGAGTCAAACATTTGTACCGCCTGCGCGCCGCAGTCAATTTGATAGCAGACATAAGTTGCGATCGCATCTGCCAATTTACTCAATAGCTGATGCAAAATAGTAGGGTCAGAAAATGCCATCCCTTTGATGTTGGAATAGGTTTTAGAACCTTTGCCTTCTACTGCATAAGCTGCCAGCGTCCAAGGCGCGCCAACAAAACCTAATACAGCAGACTTATTACCTACTTCTGAGCGCAAGCTCTGTAGTATGGGTTTGATAAAGGGTAATGATTCGTCGGGCTGTAGGGGATGTAAATCGTCTACTTGCTTTTGACTGCGGATAGGGGAAGCAATAATTGGCCCTTTTCCTTCAGCAATGTCCATTTCAATACCCAAGCCAGGAAGAGGTGTAACAATATCTGAAAACATAATTACGCCGTCTGGTTGAAAAGCTTTCCAAGGCTGCAAAGATATTTCAATTGCTACATCAGGAATTTCTGAGCGTTCGCGAAAACTGGGATATTTTTCTCTAATATCACGATATGCTTTCATATATCTACCTGCTTGACGCATCATCCAAACAGGTGGGCGTTCTAAAACTTCACCGCGAGCTGCTCTTAACAGTAACGGTGTTTCATTAACCTCGCTCATTTTATGATTTCCTTTTAATATTTTTTTTAAGTGCAACTGCTAGCTTACCATTGCACAAGGGTTCAATTGCCCTAGAAGATTGTATAATTATGTGAAGTTATACATGTTATTAGGGAAATAAAATAGGATTTATTCGTTTAACTTTTGCTCATTGTTTGGGTATTGTTCTCTACGATATTCCTAAAATAATTATTAGATAACGTCAGAGTGAAATACACAAAAATCTGGGCAGAATTAAAATTTAGCTTACATGAGTTTGACAAAGCGAAGTGCTAATTAATGAGCAAATTGCCCCATCTAAATCTGTTTCTGAACATGGCGATCTTAAGCAAACATCGTAATCTAAATTAGCGATTGATTTTAGGGTAAATCGATCGCCAATAACGATGATAGGAATATTTCGTGTTAGCCAATCTAGTCTAAGGGGAGTAATTAAGCAACAGCAACTTTCTTGAGGATTTCTAAGTTCTAAAATAATCAAGTCTGGCTGATTTTCCTGTATCCATCCCAAAATACTTCTATCTTTTGATTTAGAAACATAAACTGTATTAAAGTCAGCCAAAATTGACGAGTCAAATTCTATTTTTTCGCCACTATCGCGAACAATTAGTATGGTGGGTGAATAGTTATTCTCAGATATTTTGCGATCCATAGTTGGTTTTTTGGGGATATTTCAAAAGGAGGACAAAATAACCCGCAACCAAAGTGTAGCTTCGATCCCCGTCTTCTAGGCGTTACCTTTTTTAAAGACAACATAAAGATTTTTGGCAAAATTGTTAATAATATTTACCTTGTCTATTGCCTAAAAGTTTTACTTGGCATAAGCTTTGATAAAGCGATCGTCCAAAATTCTAGTCAAATCTGGTTTTTCAGAAATAAAGCCCACATCTACCATAAAGCTAGACACTTTTTAAGCTGCAAACGGCAAATGCTTCATACTGTTGCCATTCCTAAAAGCCTCCAAATTGTCCTCAATCGTAATCATTTTTGTACCTTTTTTGAATAGCTGTAATTCTTCTGCGGTTATATCTGCCCTCTGAGCCATGATTTCATCAGCTTTGACAGGATTTTGTGCTATAAAATCTAGGACATCAAACCAGGTGTTTATTAGTCCTTGAGCCACCTCTGGCTGCTCATCAATCAACTTTTGACTAACTGCTAATAAATCAGGAATTGAACCAGGAAACTCCGCTGAAGAAATTAATTCTTTGCTTCTGGCTCTTTTTAATGCAGTTAACCAAAAAGGAGGAAAAGCACCAACGGCATCCACTTGTCCCGCAACAAAAGCAGTAACAGCAGCACCAGTTTCTAAAGGGACAATTTGCACATCATCTCGCTTCATTCCTTTTGATTCTAATGCTAATCTTAGTATATAGTCTTTTTCTAT
>CAKZYI010000359.1 GCA_937884735.1 uncultured Pleurocapsa sp. | reverse complement strand
CCAACCAAACCATTTTCTAGCTGGCTGATAATAATATTTTCTGTTTCTCCAGCATCTCTCTGCTCTTTGGTTTCACCAACACAGAGAATTGGTCTAAATCTAGATTTTTGAGCAGCTTTGAGTCGCAAATTTACTGTTTTGTCTGTTTCTCCAAAGTATTGTCTTCTTTCACTATGTCCGACAATGACATAGCTTACCCCAATCTCTTGAAGCATATCGCCTGAGATTTCTCCAGTGTAAGCTCCTTGTACTTCCCAATGAATATTTTGCGCTCCTAGCATTATCCTTCCGCCATGCAAATTCTTAGACATAACGGTCAAAGAAGTAAATGGCGCACACAAAACAATTTCTCTACCTTCAACGGTATTTTCAACTTCTGATTTAAATTTTTCCACAAAAGCCAAGGACTCAGCCTGATTTTTGTGCATTTTCCAATTTCCAGCAATAACTATTTTTCGCACAATCTAAAAAACATCTTAAATTATCTGCAAACCTCAGTTTAAGGCTTTGTGGGGAGTTAAGGCTAGATTATGAAAAATGAGACTAATATTTACATCCCTACCAAATCTTATTTTTGATGTAAATATATATTTTTTTAAAAAAAGTTAACTTTTCTTATAGAAAATACGTTAAGTTTTAAGTAAGCGATTTCTAAAAAATTAAGTCTCATATCGAAAATAGATTGTTCAATCACTTAAAACTAATACTCTAAAGAGTTTTGACGATGTTGAATCTACATTTATCTTTTGTCTCATATTATTTAGATTTCGTAAATTTTATTGTTTTATATTTCAGCAATCATATGTCAGCTAATCCTCTAATTACTAAAATTTTCCGTCCGAACATCTCGCCTGACTTCTGGCAGCAAACCTCTTGGGCTATTCTTAGAGCCGTAGTGGGAATCGTAATGATTCATAATGGTACAGATAAACTAGCAAACATCGAAAGCTTTGCAGAGGCTTATGTAGCTTATATTGGCTTACCATTCCCCATTTTCTTTAGCTACGTTGCTGCATTTACCGAGCTAATTGGTGCGCCACTATTAATCCTTGGTTTGTTTACTAGACCTGCTGCGCTTGGTTTATTCTCTACTATGTGTGTGGCAATGTATCACCACGTTTCAGTAGCTGGTTTAAGTATTCCTTACCTAGAGCTGTCTGCAATTTATGCAGCTTGTTTCCTATTTTTTACTATCAACGGTGCGGGTTTGTTTTCAACCGACGCTTTGATTACCAACCTATTAGATAAATCTGTTTTATCTGCTCAAGCAAAAAGAATTATGCTTTTAGAAAAAAGCTTCAATTCAACGGAAGCAACCAAAGTTGCTAGCAAATAGAAACTTATAAGATAATTTTAGACGATCGCTTTTACATGTTAAAGGCGATCGCTTTTTTTAGGTCGAGGGGCTTGGCGGCGACGGCGATACCAAGTCGCACCAGCAACGACAATTCCTGTTAAACCAAAAGCACACATCAAAGGAACTATATTACCTTGGGAAAGCTGGGTAATACCCGCCCCCATCATTACAAAGGGTAGAACTCCTGTTAAAGTACCATAAAGAGTGCCAACAAAATAATCTTAGATCTTAATAGAAGTCATACGTGCGGCAAAATTAACCAAGCCATAGGTAATGATTGGCAATAAGCGAATTGCAAACATATAAAATAAGCCACCTTGACGAATCTCTCCATCAATGGCTTCCCATTTTCCTGCAAGCTTGTGGCTAATGAATTGCTGACCAATAGTTCGAGTGAAAGCAAAAGCGGCGATCGCAGCTATTAGTGCTGCGATAGTTGTCCATAGCCTTCCCCACCAAACACCAAATATTGCCCCACCTGTCAAATTTAAAGGTGTAGAAGGGAATATAAGCAGAGTAGATAGAGTGTAGAAAATAATATATACGACTGGAGCCAAAAAGCCCATTTCTGTTAGCCAGTTTTGTAAATATTGGCGATCTATTTGATCGATAATAATCACTCCTACAGCAGTAGCAAGAATGCCAGCGATCGTCAGTAGAAAAAGATTATATTTAAACTTTGTTGGTAGGGACACTCAGTTATTAGATTTACTATAAATAAATGATCATTAAAGCAAATAAAGTGAGAAAAAAGACCATATATTTGAATATTTATGGGGTCAATTCCCTGGTACTAGCGATCGCAATTTTAACAATGTCTGATGTTAAAACAGTTATGGCACAAAATAATCTTGGCTTTGATTTGATCAATGGCTTATTTACGCCCACTCAATCCCAAGATTTTTTTCAGTTAGGAAGAGAACAGTTTGAAAAAGAACTAGAGATTTTTATCGATCTAGAAAACTATCTTAACGATAATTTGCTACAAATAGATCCTGCTTTAACTGAACAAATAAAACTGCCACAACAGTCTTATAGATTTGAATCTAGCAATTCTCAGTATGAATTGTTGCACGATTGAATCAGCTACTAACTAATAGCTATCTAATGCTTATTTTTTTAAAAAACTATAGTATGGAATAAGAGAAAGTATCAGATATATCAATAAAAATTAGTCAAAATCGTGAGAATCTTATTAATAGATGACGACGAAACGTTAATGGAAGCTTTAGCTGGCAAGTTAATCAGAGAACACTATGCGGTTGACATTGCAAGCAATAGCGAAATGGGCTGGGAATTTATATTACTCTTCAATTTCGACCTAATAGTTTTAGACTGGATGCTGCCAGACATTGATGGAATTTCTCTGTGCCAAAAAATAAGAAGTACAGGCTATAAAATGCCAATTATGTTATTAACAGCGCGAGATAATCACAATGATAAAGTTGTAGCCCTAGACTCTGGTGCAGACGACTATGTAGTCAAGCCTTTCAACTTTGACGAACTTACCGCCAGAATTCGTGCCTTACTACGTCGAGATATCGTTACATCATCTCCAATTTTGCGCTGGCGATCGCTAAATTTAAATCCCAAAACCCATGAGGTATACTATGGCGAGCATCGTTTGCCTTTAACTCCCAAAGAATATAGTTTGATTGAACTATTTATGCGTCATCCTCGCCAAGTATTTAGCCCTGGCGCAATTATCGATAATCTTTGGGCTGGAGAAGATCCTCCAGGAGAAGAAGCTGTCAGAACTCATATCAAAGGTTTACGCCAAAAGTTCAAGTCAGTCAACATGGCAAAAAATACCATTGAAACTGTCTATGGGGTTGGTTATCGTCTCAAGTCGGATCGAGAGAAACAAAAAAAACATGGGAACAAATTGTCTATGGCAAATCGCCAGAAACAAGCAACAATAAAGGCAATTACTCAAACCAAAATAAATTTCAAGAATTTAGCAACTGAAAGACTAAGCAACCTAGAAAGCTTCGTCGTCGCCCTAACCAAAGGACAAGCTACATCAGATTTACATGTCCAAGCAAAAGTATCTGCTCACAACTTAGCAGGTTCGTTGGGTTGTTTTGGGTTTTCTAAAGGATCGAATATAGCCAAGAAGATCGAACTACTTTTGGACGACAACTTTATGGCTCAAAAAAATATTATGTCCATAGCCAAACTTACTTCTGCCCTCAATTTTGAATTGCAACATCAACCTTTTCAAGACAGAGAGGAAAATACCCTCGATAAAATTTCATTGTTGATTGTTCATCCCGATCTTGGTGCTAGAGAAGAATTAGTCGAAGCAGCTCAAAAAAAACAAATCAAACCTCATAGTGTATCTAGTTTCCACCAAGCCCAAACCATAATCGAACAAGAATCAATAGATGCAGTGCTATGTAAAATCGCCTCTTCCAATGATGAAGATTTGAAATTTATTGAACAGGTACATCAACACAAACCCGAATTGCCAATTATTGCGATCGCCAAGCCGATTCAGCTAGGCGATCGCTTAAATATAATTCGTAAAGGAGGAAATTTGATTTTACAGCATCCAGTAAATGCTTCTGCTGCTATTGCTGCTGTGGCTGAATCAATCCAAAATAGCGGCAACGATGCCAAAGTTTTAATCGTTGATGACGATCCGCAAGTTTTACTATCCTTGGAAATATCCCTCAAACCATGGGGATTTGCTCTAACCACCCTCAATAGTCCCCAAAAGCTTTGGCAAGTCCTAGAAACAATAGAACCAAATATACTAATCTTAGATGTTGAAATGCCTCAAATAAACGGTATCGAACTATGTCAGATCTTAAGGAGCGATCGCCGTTGGCAACACTTACCAATCTTATTTTTGAGCGTTCACCAAGATCAAAAAACTCAAGATCGTGCTTTTAATATTGGTGCCGATGATTATATTTGCAAACCAGTAGCAGGATCGATATTAGCTAATCGTATTTTAAATCGCTGGCGACGGAGCAAACTTTAAGCTCGCAAGTCAATTTATGCCATGTTTTGAGGACAATAACCAAGGCGATCAATAATTTGATCTCTAAAAATTTCAATTTCTTCTGTTTGAGGCTTTCCATAGACTACTATTACTACGCGGTCGCGATTCATAATCTCAATAGGACATTTTCCTGCTTCTAGCTGTCCTAATACCTTGGTTATTTTAATCGAAGGGGAATAAAAAATACCCATTTCACTGCAGAAGGCACGAAGATTTTGCGCTAGTTTTTTGGAGATAGTATGGCTTAGATTTATTTTAACGATCCAGCGATCGAGCAAGTTAATTACTGCCACTGTTTTTAAAGTTGAGTGATAGTTTTTACGTAAATGTTTGATGACTCTAAGGGTAGAGCTAACATTGGAAAAAGAGTATAAATATTCAACAGTAGATTTCATTATTTTTAGATTCGAGATACTTCAAGCCAATCAAAAACCTGGTTTAACTGTACTTTATTAAGTAATCCATACTGCCAAAGAACTATAGGTAGAATATGGGGTTCTAGAGTTTCCTGCTTTTGTGCCAAAGAAATAGCATCAGCAGGAATTTTTAATTCCGATCGCAGAAAGTCAATTAGTTGCTCTAACATGTTTTGATTTGGATAATTGCAACAGACACAGGCAATATTTCTTTCCCGAATTTAGCTGGATAATTTGAGAATCTTGTGAAGAAAAACTGAGGGCATGCAAATTAAATAGTGAAAAAAACCTGATACTAGCTATCTGCCAAGAGCAACCGCAAAAGACAATTATTTCTGATCTTGTTGTCTATAATTAGTTTATTAAAAGGGTAGTATTGGCTGACTGTATCTATGCCACGGTTTAAATATCCAGTGATAACATGACAGTAAATCTCTTTTATTTGGTTTATTAAAGACTCAAGATTTTTATACTCTTCTGCATAAAAGTCATAACCCATCCACAATCATTGTTTGCTACCAACACAAACAAAAATTGCTATACAAGTGTTTCTAGATCGCTATATTGAATCTGATTTTATATTAATTGCGTCTGATAAGAAAGTATCAGACGCGATCGCTTTGTTCGATCGACAAGATTATATTCTTGTCGGCAAGATAGAACAATTACTAGGAATACTGACCAAAGGCACTGTCCTAAAAGCCATTGCCACAAAAGAAAATTGGGCAACTACAACCGTCAAGGAAATCATGGCGCAACCTGTAATTACGGTTGAGCGATCGCAATGTCAAAATATCTCTTCAATCACTGCACTTTTGCAACAGTATTCTATCAATTATTTACCTGTTCTAGATCGAGAAAAAAGATTAATTGGCGTAATTAATTCCCATAATTTGATTGGAGATCCACTGCTTATAAACAAACACCAACAAGCAGAAATTCAGCTACTACAGCAAGAACAAGATTTTTCTCACGCGATTATTAATACCGTAAGTGCGTTAATCACAGTATTAGATCGTCAAGGACAAATCGTTAGTTTCAACCGTACCTGCGAGCAAATTACTGGATACAGCTTTGAAGAAATAAAAGGCAAGCAAATCTGGGAAATACTAGTTCCTCCTGCTGAAAAAACTGCTGTTAAAGCAGTATTTGGTAGATTGCTTCAAGGACAAGTACCCAATCAATATGAAAACTCTTGGTTAGATAAAAATGGTAATTCTCACCTTATTTCTTGGTCAAATACGGCTCTATTTGATACCCAAGGAAAAGTAGAATTCATCATTGCCACAGGCATTGATATTACAGAGCAACGCCGAGTTTGGAATCAGCTCGAACAACAATATCGGCAAAGTCAATTACTGGCGGAGATAACTCGTAAAATTAGGATGTCGATTGAGCTAGAGAAGATTCTTCAGACTACCGTAACTGAGGTACAGCATCTTTTGGCTTGCGATCGCGCTCTAGTTATCAATATTAAGCCCAATAACACTGCCCTACCAATCAGTGAGGCAATTTTGCCTAATATACCCCCAATGTTGGGTTATGAAATTGCCGATCCACTCTTAATCGGTAAATATCTAGCTAGATATCGTCAGGGCAAAGTACTGGCTATTGATAACATCGCCACTGCTCCTATTCATCCTGATATCAAACAGCTACTCAAACAGTTTAAAATTCAAGCAAAGTTAGTTGTACCAATTTTGAGTCAACAAGAACTTAAAGGTCTTTTAGTAGTTCATCAATGTTACCGACCTCGACAGTGGCAGAAAAATGAAATTATGCTTCTGAGTCAACTAGCCGATCAAATCGGCGTAGCCTTATCTCAAGCAAAACTGTTAGATAACCTAGAAGAATTAGTTGAGCGACGTACTGCCGAACTTACCACGACAAATCAGCTATTACAAATAGAAATAACCGAGCGCAAGCAGACAGAAGAAACTCTTAGAGAAAATCAGCAAAAATTAAGAGGTATTCTCGATCATGCTGATGAAGCAATTATTTCCATCGACGAACTTCAACAAGTTCAATTGTTTAATCAAGGTGCAGAGCAAATTTTTGGCTATCGGGCTGATGAAGTAATCGGACAACCCTTAAATATTCTGCTACCTAAAGCTTTTCATCAGGCTCACAAAAAACACATTGATCTGTTTGCCAAATCACCCAAATCGTCTCGTAGAATGGCAGAACGTAGTCAAGATGTTTATGGTCGTCGCAAAAATGGAGAAACGTTTCCCGCAGAGGCATCTGTGGCGAAACTAAACACCAGAAAAGGTGTCTTATTTACGGTGATGCTAAAAGATATTACCGAAAGACGACAAGCCCAGGAAAAACTAGAGGCATCCCAATCATTGTTGGCAAAAGCTGAGAAGATTGCCAAAATTGGCAGTTGGGAATACGATCATCAAGCTCAAAAGAGAAGTTGGTCAGAAGAATTATTTGATATCTTAGGTTTTACCATCGACCAACCAATGCCGTCTTGTCAAGAAATATTAGATCGAATCCACCCAGAAGATCGTCTGATAGTAAAAAAAACTCTGATTAAAGGACACAGGCAAGGACAACCCTGGATTTTGAACTATCGTTTTCAATTACCTGATGGAACAACTAAATATCTTGAAAGCAGGGGAGAGCCTACCCAAAATTCTCAAGGTAAAGTTCTCAAAGTTTTGGAAACAATTATGGATATTAGCGATCGCATTCAAGCTCAAAAGTCTCGCCAGCGTAGCGAAGAACAATTGAGGCTGATTACTGACGCTTTACCTATATTAATTGCTTATATTGACCATCAACAACGCTATCGCTACAACAATCGTACCTACGAGACTTGGTATGGTAAACCTCTTTCTAGTCTGCTAGGACAACCCATTCAAGAAATAGTAGGGGAATACAACTATCAACAAATGTTGCCTCACATCAAAACTGCATTGAGGGGCAAAGAAGTCACCTTTGAAAATCAGCTTATCACTGAAAACGATCGCCCTTATTGGATTAACGCGACATATATTCCCAATTTTGACTCTCAAGGAAGAGTAACAGGATTTTTCTCAATGGTGGAAGATATTACCGAGCGCAAAACAGTAGAGAAAATGAAAAGCGAATTTATTTCTGTCGCTAGTCATGAAATGCGTACTCCTCTAACTTCAATACATGGTGTGATCAAATTGTTTAGTGCAGGACGCTTGGGGGAACTTTCAACCTCTGGGAAACAAATGGCAGCTATGGCGATGAGAAATAGCGATCGCATGGTGCGTTTGGTCAATGATATCCTCGACCTTGAAAGAATGGAATCTGGAAGAGATGAGATTGTCAGGCAAAAATGTAATAGCGTTGACTTGATTCAGCAAGCAATTAGTACTCTCAATCCAATGGCTGAAGAGAAAAATATTAGCCTTAAAACTGATTTTGCCAAGATTAAAATATTCGTCGATCGCGATCGCATTGTGCAAACCCTGACGAACCTAATTACAAATGCTATCAAGTTTTCCCCCAAAGAAAGTACAGTTTCGATTTTTGCTAGACAACAGAATAAAGCAGTTTTGTTTATGGTCAAAGATCGCGGTAGAGGTATTCCTCAGAGTAAGCTAGAAAGTATCTTTGAACGTTTCCAACAAGTTGATGCCTCAGATTCTCGTCAAAAGGGAGGCACAGGCTTGGGGTTAGCAATTTGTCGTCACATTGTCGAACAACACGGTGGCAAAATTTGGGTTAAAAGCACTTACGGCGAAGGCAGTACTTTTTTCTTTTTCATTCCACAATAACAGCTAGAGTAGAAGGAAAAAGACTATCTTGCTTCGATTTTTTGGAAATCGATTTTTGAATTTAATTACAATTTAAGATCCTTTCCAGCCCAAAAATCCAGAAATTTGACTAGCGAGGGTAAGAGAATCGAAAGGCTTATTAATTACCCCTTTTGCCCCCGCAGTATAGAAACGCAAACGATCGCTTGCTTGAGCTTTAGCTGTAATAAAAATTGTGGGAATATGTTTGGTTTTTGGGTTGAGGAGTAATTTTTCTAAAGTTTTAAGTCCGTCTATTTCAGGCATCATTGCATCAAGTAAAATTGCATCGGGCTGTTCGACTTCTGCGATCGCAATTCCCTCATTCCCCCCTGATGCACCAATCATTTTCCAACCAGCTTCAGATTCTAGGCAAAAGCGGGCAAGAGTTTTGATATCATCCTCATCATCAATAAATAAGATACGTTTCGCGTTCATTTTACTAAGTGCTTAGGTAAATAAGTTATGCAAAATACCACAGCTTAATCTTACACTCTTCAGTTTCTAAGTAATTATTGACTACGAAATTGTAACTATTACAAAATTTTAAAAATCCTCACAACTTCTTCAAGTTTTTTAATTATTATTATGTGCAGAAAGAAAAGTAGGACTTAAATACCTTTTTGATCGCAAAAACATATTTAATTTAATTGGTTTATATAATCATGAGCATTTTAATAATTTGTCCTTGTTGTTCCAATCCACTTTTACATCATTTTGGCAAGCACAGAGAATACTGGTTTTGCCGCCAATGTTGGCAAGAAATGCCAGATATAGATCGCATTACCCATCAAAGAGGTAAACCATTTAACAAAATACTGAATCTATCTACCCACTTGGTAAGACAAAAAGTGCCAGTTTGAATTAATTGCAACTAATTAATTCAACAAAACATATTAATTATCATGTACCTACGATAAATTAAACAGCTTTAAAATACGTTTATAAAGATAATAATCAGTAACTACATTTTGACTTTTTTCCTCAAGAGAAACCGTCCATATTGCGGACGGTTTCTTTTTGTCTCAAATTTAGTCGGGCAAGCTTAAAAAATGGAACTAATTATCATATTGACCAAATAAGCTGTTACCCATTTAATTTGTTTGTTATGGCTGAGGAGGGGACTAGGAGACTGGGACAAAGACACGCAATGCGAATGCATTGCTAGTCGTCTAACGACGATCTGAGCGATAGCTCTG
>CAKZYI010000358.1 GCA_937884735.1 uncultured Pleurocapsa sp. | reverse complement strand
TATCCTTGATGGTTTGAGGGCGACGCTGATCTAAACCATAAGCTAGTGCTGCTGCGGTAGGTTCGTTAATGATACGCAACACGTCTAGCCCTGCAATTTGCCCTGCATCCCTAGTTGCTTGGCGTTGAGAGTCATTAAAGTAGGCTGGTACGGTAATTACTGCCCCAGTAATTTCTTCTCCCAAATAACGTTCTGCTTCTTCGGCTAGCTTGCGCAAAATCATTGCCGAAACCTCTTCTGGCGCAAATTCTTTTTTTAGCTTGGGACAGCGAATTTTGATGTTGCCTAGCTCATCTCTCTTGATGGTGTAAGGGACTCGTTTCGATTCTGGCTGAAGTTCAGCATATTGACGACCCATAAACCTTTTAACACCATAAAAGGTATTCTCTGGATTCAAAACGCTTTGTCGCCTTGCTAACTGTCCGACTACCAACTCTCCATCTTTGTTGAAGCCAACTACAGAGGGGGTAGTTCGCATTCCTTCTGAATTGGCAATTACTATGGGCTTGCCGCCCTCCATTACCGCTACTACGGAATTAGTTGTTCCCAAATCTATGCCGACTACTTTTCCCATGTGTGCAATGGTCTCCTAGAATCATTCCCCAAAATATCTATGTTACGAGCTTTTAATCCGCTTTGGCTGCTTAACACCATATAATAATCTTTTGTTTATTGTTTTTAGTTTACTTCAATAAAAAAAGCTGAGTCCCAAAGAATACTGCTTGGCATAAGCTAATAACTTGGAGCTAATAGCTATTTGGAACAATTTCGTACTTTAATTTTATTTACCATATAAAATGATTTATCTTGATTCGGCACTAGTTGAGGAAGCTCAAACGGCGGTGGCAATGGGCTGGGTAAAAGGAATTACAACCAATCCTACTTTATTGAATAAAAGTAACTTATCTCCTGAAGTTTGTCTAAAACAATTAACGGCTATTAGCCCAGGAGAACTATATTATCAATTATGCGCTACGGATTTTGCAGGAATGATAGCAGAAGCAAAAAAAGTTCAGGAAATCATTGGCGATAAGCTTGTTATAAAAATACCCGCTACAGAATTAGGCTTTAGAGTTACGGCTCATTTATCTTTGTCCATAAACTGTTCGGTGACAGCAATATATAGTCCTGCACAAGCAGCAATTGCATCGGCAGCAGGAGCAAAATATGCGATCGCCTATGTCAATCGAGCTACCAGACTTTTGGGGGATGGTTTGGCTTTGGTGCGTCAAATGGCTGAGATATTAAAAGACAGTGAGACAGAAATACTTGCAGCCAGCCTTAAATCTTCAGAAGAAGCTGCTGCTACCCTACAGGCAGGAGCGAATCACCTAACTGTACCGATGTCTATACTAAATGAAATGGCTGCCCATGAACTATCGGAAAAAACTGTGGCGGAATTCTTTAATAATGGAATTGGTATTAGTTATTAGTTATTAGTCGTTGGTCGTTAGTTATTAGTTATTAGTTATTAGTTATTTGTCTTGATGTACTTGGATGCTTGATTTATGGATTGGTATTATTGACTGGCTCGATCTTGAAATGGCGATCGCCTAAAATATGTAGAACTTATTTGTAATCTAAAATCCTATGGTGTATTTTGAATGGAATAATTGGGAAGTGATAAAGTAGGAAAGAAAAATTACAGACATCTTTAGTTTGTGAATTTTACATTTTCTAGGTCATCCTTGCCAAAAATATTATCTAATTTGCTAATTTATAGCGAGATGTCCAAATAGCCATTGTAATAATTGAACTTTCTCGCTCCAAAAGTATCATTAGTTATAGGCAAATTTAGCCAAACTGCTGTGTAACAAGGTATTTTCTACAATCAAATTCAAAATAAAATTGATCGTCTGATGTTTGTCCCAACTGCTCTGTTTTACTTCATCTTTAGCTTGTTTTAGCTGATGCAAAATATGAAAAGGAAAACTACTATTGAGCAGAGTTTGATTTCTTTCTTTAGAGTAATTGAGAATTTCGGCTATTTTTTCTTCAGTACAATCTACATCTTCTATTATTAAAGATTCGCAGTAGGAATAGATTATGTTAGTTTGAATTAACTTTAGTAAATTTGATTGCAAATCTAAAGCTGTGTATTCGGAAAACTGGTCTATTAAATCTTCTTCTTCGTATTGTTCGAAAAGTAAATCGGGAATCATTAATTTGTTTGTTGATAGAGATTTGAAGAAATTATAGTGATAATCGAAAATTAAACCCTCTGTGAAAATACAGAAAATCTTGCTCTTAAATAAAAAGGTTTAATTAAGCTATGTATTTCAGTATTAATGTTTGTTGCGAAATAATAAATATTAGTTTTTTGGAAATTTCATTAAACTTCCAAAAGCATAATTTGTACGGTATTAATCTGAAGCTTCCAAGGAAAAGGAAGATCTTTTAGCGATTGCCATTGAACTTTAAAAACTTCTGCTTGAAGATGATAATCTTCAGAATTATTAGCTGGTTGATTGAGCTTGAGATATAGAGTCATACGGTGTTGAGTTTCGCTAACCGTCGCCAACCAACAGGGGAAGGTGTTTGGTTGGAAGTCATTTAGGGAGATACTTGAGGATTGGACAAAGGCTTTAGCCGCATGTACTGGGGTCGTAGTAGTAATTTCAGGAAAATTTACTTGATGGGCGCGAATACCAACATAGGCTAAAGATTTCGGAATCGGTTCGATTACTTCTAAAATGCAGTTCCAATCGATCGCCTTAATTTGTGTTGCGGATATTGCTACAGCGCGAGAAAAGTTTTTGCAGCCTGTTAACTGAGCCGTTCTAAAATTGCCTGGGCGTTCAAAAATTGTTTGTTTTGTTCCAGTTGCGATCGCTTTTCCTTGATCTACTACCAATAGATTGGGACATACTCGATAGGCTTCTTCTAGATTATGAGTGATGAACAAAGTTACTCCTTGATAGCAAATTAAATAGTTTCTGAGTATCTTTTCTTGTTTGTCCCGCAAATAAGTATCTAAAGCCGAAAAAGGTTCATCTAAAAGCATTATCCCTGGTTGACTGGCTTTTGCTCTCACCAGTGCGATTCTTTGCTGTTGTCCTCCTGAAAGTTCTTCTGGATAGCGATCGCCCATTGCTGGTAAGTCTACCGCAATTAACTGTCGTTCTATTTCCTGTTTTTTTTCCCGTTGAGATATTTTAGTTGACATCCCAAAAGCAATATTTTCGGCAATAGTTAGGTGGGGAAACAGAGCATAATTTTGAAATAAAACCCCACAGGCGCGATCGCGACTTGGTAAGTTAATTTGCTTAAAAGAATCAAATAAAACTTTTCCATTCAAAATAATTTGTCCCTTATCTGGAGTATCTAAACCCGCAATACACCTCAAAATAAGACTTTTACCCGCTCCCGAACCACCAAGCAAACCCAACGGTATTTGGTCTGTATTAAACGCAACATCTAAGAAAAATCCTGGTAACTGTTTCTGAATATTGACAATTAATTCGATTTTGGCTTGGGGTACAGGATAATCTATAGACTTTTGATGATTATGAATCTTTTTTGAACTTACTAAAAATTTACTAATTTTTCCGATCAACTTAAAAATATTACTTCCGTATCTCTCCCTCTGTCGCCTTGTTGCCCTGTCGCCCTGTCTACTTTCCGTCCAATAATTAACTGTCGTAATTATCCCTAGGGAAATTGCCAACATGATAATCACCAGCAACAATGCTCGATCCATTGCCCCTCCTTCAGCAGCAAAGAAAATAGCAATAGGAATAGTTTCGGTTTTACCAGGTATTGAACCAGCTAACATTAAAGTTGCCCCAAATTCCCCCAAAGCGCGGGCAAAAGACAGTAAAGTGCCAGCAAGTAGTCCAGGTTTAGCCATAGGAAGCATAATTTGCCAGAAAATCCTACTTTCTGAAGCTCCCAAAGTTCTAGCACAGGCTAATAAGTTAGGATCAATTTGTTTGAATGCCGCCAATGCTGTTTTATACATCAGGGGAAAAGCAGCTGCTGTCGCGGCGATAACGGTAGCG
>CAKZYI010000357.1 GCA_937884735.1 uncultured Pleurocapsa sp. | reverse complement strand
TAGTAATCCTACAATACGCCAGGATACATCCGTAAGTGCTGCTCTTTGTATTATCAAGGTAAGGACAATAAATAAGATCGCCATCACTCCTTTATACAAATTAAGTCGCAGCGGTGGTATTTTAAGTCCCAAACGGCTATACATCACAGAGGAAATTGCCCACAGTAGGGCAGCACTCAATGCTGAGATTTCTCCCAAATAATTATTAAACAAGGAAAGAGTTATGGAATTAGACATTTACTTTACTTGCGATCGCGATTTGAAGTAATTTTTGTCATTTATTTGGGAATACTTGATTATTAGAGACTTTTGTTTTACTTAAAATATGTTGTTGAACCGATTGCATTTAATTTGATTAACAATAGCTGTGTAAGTACTTCCCCCTATAAATAATTTAAGTATTATATGAAGACAGGTTGTTTTGCTAGCCAAAAACATAAAAATTCAGTGAATTTTCTTAGTTTAAACTATTTTTCCCTAGGCAATTAAAACTATTTATGTCTATATAGTAGAAGTAAGATTTTGATGTTTCAATTCTTATTTACTCAAAGATAATTTTCAGCAATAATTAATGATAATGAAAAATAAATCAGAAAACGATTATATTAATCGAAATGTCATGGAAGTATTGGTTTCAGAAGAAATTGACAGGCAAATTAATCGTCTTCCTAGCAATATTAAAAAATTCATTAGTCCCATTGAGGTAGCTACCTATGCCCTAAATAGACTACCTGCTTTATATGCTTCTTCTCAACAAGGATACAATAAGCAAAAAATTAGGGGACGTTCAGAGTATAGCGTGAAAATTACTCAGGAAGTTCGTAAAGGTTTTGCAGCTATTCAAAAAGACCTATTGCGTAGCTCATCTCCTTTGACCGCAGACTCAGGCAAAGATCTTGATCGCGATATCAAAGAAGCCAAAGCAGCTTTGCAAGAATTGGCTGATTATCTACCCAAAAAAGATCTGACTTGGAAAAATGTTGTTAGACTAGTAAAACCTTTGCTGGCAGAGCTTCAAGATCAAGACGATGCTCAGGCAAATGCTAGAAAAGTTCGCTCTAGATCTAGTACTATGTGGGAAGATTCTGTCCACAAAAAATAGTTTAATTACTAGTAATTAATACTGTAGACTTCGACAATTATACCATAATAAACTATCTTTTTTTCTAGCTTCATTTGAGCTACTTTGATTGAACGCTTATTGTTTGGTTCTATCAGACAAACAAAGCGTTTAAAATTAAATTTTTTTCGACCATATTCGCAAATAGATACTGCTGCTTCTGTAGCTAATCCTTGGCTCCAATATTTAGTAGCTAAACGATAACCAATCTCGACCTCTTTGTGTTCGTTTATTTTTTGCACAAAAAAACCGCAATAGCCAACTAATTCTTGACTTTGCTTATGAACCAAAGCATATAAACCAAAACCAGGCTCTAAATAAGAAAGTAGTCGTTGCTCAACAAACTGTCTGATTTGCTGTTTATTGTGAACTCCAACAATAGAAAACTCCATTACTTGAGCATCAGCCAAAATGGGAACAAGAGCGTCTAAGTCTCTAATAGTGAAGTATCTATCTATTAGTCTAGGGGTATCTTATATCTGCATCAGATTCAATGGACAAATTGATAAATATTTACAAAAATTGTGCGCCTACAGTATCGATTGAAAGCGATCGCACATCCGCATCAATACCTAATTTTGACCATGTTTGAGACATCGAATTAATTACCTGCTGCACGTTGTCAGAATTAGTCAGACTCAATAAAGTAGGTCCTGCACCACTAATAACTGTGCCATAAGCACCAGCAGCCAAAGCAGAAGAGTGTAGCTTTTCGTATCCAATAATTAGCTTTTGACGATAGGGTTGATGTATTTTATCTGTCAAGGCTGCTGTTAGCCATACTGGATTATTAGTCCCTAAAGCCTGGATCAATAAACCCATACGAGAAATATTAAAAATAGCATCACTACGGATATAGCTGTCTGGCAAAACAGATCGTGCTTCTTCTGTAGATAATTCAAAATTAGGAATGGCGACTACGGGAATAATTTTTTGATGCCAAGGAATTTTGCAGATTTGCCACCCTTCTCCATCGGCTACCGATAGCTGGCAACTGCCTAATAATGCGGGCACAACATTATCAGGATGACCTTCAATAGAGATTGCCATTGCCATCACCTCATCCTGGCTTAAAGGGTTTCCCGCTAAACAGTTTGCTCCCAATAACCCCCCTATAATTGCCGTTGCGGAGCTACCCAAACCTCTTGATAGAGGAACACCGAGCTTTATTCCAATCTTCACATTAGGAGGTGCTTGATTGATTTTTTGATAAAGCCGCAAAAAAGACTGATAGATTAGATTAGTTTCACCCCTGCCCACTTTATCAGCTTCATTGCCTTCTACGGTAATTTTAAGTTTGGTATTGGTTTGGGCAACAGTAAATTGAAACTGATTAGCCATAGTCAAAGCTGCGCCAATACAGTCAAAACCAACTCCTAAATTGGCGGTAGTTGCGGGAACACTGATAGTAACTTGATTCATACCATTACGTTCTGTGTATTTTTTAATCGAAAATGTTATTTTTACGGTTTATAAAGATGCGATCGAAATCAGTGAAATAAACTAAGTTTTGATGGTTAATAAAGAAAAACACTTAATCAAAATACTATATACAATTCCATTAAGTCATGATTATTGCCCGTAATACAATCGCTATATTACTAGAAACTAAACCAAGCAATATCAAAAGTCTCAAACAAGTCGATGATGATATTTATATTCAACTTGGAGATTGCGAAGATAGATTATCTATAACTCTTCAAGAGTATCAAAACTGCCTGCATCAGTTACGGCGAAACAACGGACATATCGACCGTACAAGCTTTTTGACAATCGCATTCATAATTGGCATGTTTGTGTTTGTGGCGATCTCTTCTATCAACACTAATGTAGCTAGCAGTGATAGTCAAACTAGCAGTCAATTGGTTATAGAATATTGAGCTAAGATCGATTGTCCATTTTCTATTGTCCCACCAATTCTTGACGTAGACGATACATAATTGTATCTGGTTCAATTTGAGATAAAATATCCTTGATTAAAGTAGAAGCTCCCATTTCTCCCCAAGTGCATCCTTGTTCTAGATATACTTGAGCAACGCGACCAATAACAAACGTGCCATATGCTGCGATCGCACCCTGGGCTGTAGCTGTACCCAAGTAAGCCGTAATTGCCCCTGGAGTAGCAAATCCGCTACTCAAAACAGCTCCACTTTTGCCAACGCTCAAAAATAAACTGCTGCCTACCTCTCCTAACAGTAAACCACCAGAGCTAGCTATGATACGGCGTAATAGATTGCTAGCCTCATAAGTAGTGATTGGCAGGCCATATAGCTTGGATAAAGAGCGAATCAAAGCTAAATCAGCAACAATACCGCCGATTAGATCCAAAAAAATCACAGGATTAGCCGCAACAGCGATCGCTTTATAACGGGCATACTGATTAATAATTTTTTGTGCTTCTTCCTGGCGGAGTTCGATAGTTTTTTGAGCAATATTGACTTCTGCATCTCTTCCTTGCACTAAAGCATTTAAAGCCAGTAATGATTTGCCCTCTTGTTGTAAAATTTGACATATAGCTTGATGCAACTCTTCTATTTGGGGTTCAGGGTTTTCCCAACTATTACTAACCCCACCTTCTGCTGATTCTACTCTGACTTGAATTGGTTGAGGTTTGGCTGCAACCATGACAATTTCTTGAGTTGAAATAATATCTTCTAGGTTGCCCATAGTGCCAGCAGAATTTAACTTCTGTAATTGAAGATAAATTTGCTGGCGATCCAGGTCGGGATAAAGATCGACTTTATTGAAGACTAAGATTAATGGTTTTTGCGTACTTCTAAGGGCGCGTAGTGCTTCATATTCAGTTTTTGTAATATCTCCTGCTACTACAAATAAAATTAGATCGGATTTTTGAGCTATTTCTCGCGCCATGGTCGCTCTGGATTCTCCTCCTACTTCATCTAGCCCAGGAGTATCAATTAATTCTACCTCTAGCCCTTCTTCGGGAAAAGGATTCCAGCGCAAAATAGTTAAAGAAGTTGTCACGCCATGCAAAGCACCAGTTGCTACGGCTTCTTCTTGTAAAAGAGCATTGATCAAAGATGATTTACCACAGCTGACTAAGCCAAAAGTACTAATACGAAGTGCTTGACGATCTAGTTTATCCAGCGCGCCTTGAAGAGATTGTAAATCTTTTTTTACGGTTTTTTGTAGGCGATCGCTTGGCGGACAATTACCATGACGGCGAAAACCAGAATACCAAGAAATAGCCTGTTGCAGGCTTGCACGAGCCTGATTGTAATGAGTTTCTTGTTTTGATGTCTTTTTGCTCACAGTCACACCTGAATGATAAATGCTTCAGCTAATATCTAGTTTTGACGATTGGTTATATTTTTCGAGGGATTAATATCCAATGCACCTTTAGGATAAGCAATACGTTTGTGATTGAATTGCTCCCATACTCGCACAAAAACTTCTGCCACAATTGGTAGCTCATCGTAATTTAGCCCACTATCAAGTAGTTGACCATCTTGCCAACGAGATTTAAAAATTTTTTTGACCGTGGCTAAAGCCTGTTTGGGAGTGGCATCTCTTAGCGATCGCAAAGCAGCTTCACAACCATCAGCCAACATCATAATTCCTGCTTCGCGAGACTGAGGAATAGGCCCAATATAGCGAAAATCTGATTCTGATACTGTTGTACCTTTTTCTTCCGCTTTTTGTTTTGCTTGATAATAAAAATAGGCAATTAACAAAGTACCTTGATGTTCGGGAATAAAATCGCGAATTGCTTTAGGCAAACCATACTTACGCGCCATTGCTAACCCTTCGCTAACGTGTTTTTTAATGATTTCGGCACTTACCCAAGGATCGTCAATTTCATCGTGTTTATTAGGACCCCCCATTTGATTTTCAATAAAGCCCAAAGGATCGTGCATTTTGCCAACATCATGATAGAGAGTCCCTGCTCTAATTAACTCTACATTACAGTTTAATTCTCTAGCGGCAGCCTCCGCTAAAGATGCTACAAACATGGTGTGTTGAAATGTTCCTGGTGCTTCAGTGGCAAGTCTTTTTAATAGGGGCAAATTGGGATTTGATAATTATGCCAAACGAATAGGAGTAATCAGATCGATAAATCTTTCTAAATAAGGAGAAATGCCAATAGCGACAACACTCCACGCAACTCCAAATATGCCACAAATGCTAGCATCAGGTAAAATCGCTGACCTATTTGTAGCAGGACTGTCACTAGCAATCAAATTGCTAATTAAATAGACCGTTGCTTGCGATAGACCCACCATAATACCCAATCTGGCGATCGCTTCTCGCGATCGCAATCTTCCAGCAAAAATAGCGGCAACGAAGCCCCCTGCGCATCCTGACAGTAGATAGGAAGATGCTACGACTTGATTACTAAACATAACCAGCCCTGTCACCAAAGCAACCTGACATACTGCCAAACTAGGAGAATAAAAGCTGCTTACAAGCAACCCAATAGCTGGCAAGCTTGTATGGGGAAAATCAAACACGCTTAATAAAGGCGCACTTAAGCTTAATAAACACAGTAAAAAATAATCACGATGGCGAATGGAAGTATAAACTCTTCTTTGAACCACCAGAAAGATTCCAACCATCAAGCTAACAAAAGCCGCACAAAGTTGTAATCCATTCCAATTGATTCCTCGTTGACTTAATCTAAAACCATCAAGCAACACAAAATCAGATTGTGTTATTCTAGCTCCCTGTTCGACAATAACCTCTCCTTGTTCAATTTCCACTATGACTGTGTTAATAGCCATGGCTGCTTTTTCGGCAATATTTCGCGTGGCATCTTTGTCTTCCTCTAAATTAGGCTCAAGTATTTCTAAAAGTAAACTATGAGCCAGTAATTCAGTATTTTTGGGTATGTTAGGATTTAATTGAGCTGAAATCGCCCGATCTAACAAGTTAGACGGCATTCCCAAGGGAATTCCCTGAGTTAAGATGCGATCTGTAGCCAAGGCAACCGTGTTTTTAGTAGTTTTCCAGTCTTTTTCAGTTAAATCTAAGAGAATTACAATATCTTTGTCATCTAGACGAACAATCTTTTTCTGAGCTAGCTTTTTCCAAGCCTGAGAATATCGATAACGAGTTAAGGTAATTTGAGCAATTAAAGTATTAAATTCGCCTTCAGAGGTTTGCTCCCGATATGTTTGCAATTCTGAAGCAACTTTCTGTAACTTAGGATTGAAATCTGGTCTTTTTTCCAAAGATAAATTATTGTCTGTATCAGAAGACCTAGCCTCAAAATTTTTAGTAACAGATGCCAAAACTGCCTTAAATTCTTCTTCAGGACAGAAACGAATATATTGTTGACTAGACAAAGAAAAGAATTCTGGATTAAAAAAAGGAAAAGGTTCAGTTAGTTTTCTCAATTCGTCTACACTATTAAGATAAATAGCTAACTGACTTTGAATTTCCCTAGTTAAATTCTCATCTTGCTTAAGTATGGGAACAATACCAGTTTGTATTTCTTTGCGCTTTTCTATAGTAGTTTTATTGTCTTCAAATTCTCCTGAATAGGGGGCTTTGATCGTTAGGGGTGAAATTTTTCCGACAGTTAACTGTGGCTGATTATAGAAACGATAGCCCACGACACTAGTTATCGCAATGATGCTGAGGATTAACATTGCCAATAAATCTCTCAAGATATTTTTGCGATCTTTTCTGCGTCTTTGCCTCAAGGAAGTAGATCTTGAAAACTTACTATGCTTAGTTGAGTTTCTGTGACCCAGCAAAATATTTTGATTTAGATACTTTTCTCGCCATCCCTCAAGATATCTTATTAGTGAATGCCAGCTTTTCATCATATGTAAGGACTCTTGGGAGCTATAAAAACACCTGGATCAATTTCAGTTAACTGATGTAACAACTCTGCCACAAGAAACTTCATTTGCCGAGTAAATTTCTAACCGAACAATTGTGTTTGGTGTTATTGTCTGATGACAAGGAAAGATGCTGGCAAGAAGTATTCTAATTTCCATAACACTTTTAATTTAATAATTTTCCTACTTGAAAATAAAATTTACTATCTAGTTGCCTACAATAAACAAAATTCATCAATTGGTATCAAAACTATTTTTAAAGCTTGTATCTGTAGATGGCTTATTTGCTTGCTGTTTCCGCGGTTTTCCAATGTTGCTATGACTGTGAATAAAATATACAACTAGTCAACTTTAACTCAGGCTAGATTTTTGCGAAATAATCTTTAGATTTGGACGATGTTGGAAAATTTTAGGATTAGCCACAGCATGGAGTTCTAGATCGTATAATAGCTCTAAATTATCTGGATTATGAACTCCCAACCAGGTTTTGAATAGTCTCTGGGAAGTTGTTTGTGCTTGTTGATAAAGTTGGTGATGGCTAGCCGCCATTTTCCAATTTCTTGGTATACCTGATATACCATTGTATGCTCCTGAAAGAGAGGCTGTGAATACTGTGATAGGTACAGATAGGTTGCTAGAAATTTTGGTTGCACGTTTGACTGAAAGCATAAAATTTTTTGGTGTAGAGATAAAACAGTAAAAGGACATAGCCAGCACGAAGCTGACTTCAGGCTGTACTAAACTAGCTGTTAACTTTAGTTTGTTTTCTTGTTGGTACAATTTCTCTGCCAACTGTTGCAAACTCAAACCCCTTTCCCAAGCTTGGCTCACTATCTCTAATTTTGCCACCAGAGATGAAGCTTTAACTTTTACACCACCTAATACTTGTTTAACCATCATACTGATATTTGGCTCTTCAAGTTTAAATTTATTATTTAATGCCAAAGTTAATAAATAGTTCCATGTTGCAATTTCTTCTTCAATTTCTGGAGTAAGGGAGGAGGGTATATTTGACTGAGAGATGATTGTTTTACATAGTTTTTGAAAATTTTTATTATCCTCTTGAATAACTATTAAAGATAATAAAATAGAGATTAAGTTACAGTAATAATTACTCAAGCGGTTTTTAAGTATTATTTATTGGTCTGAGTTACCATTACAATTCTTTGTCTCTTCTTGAATATTTATTTTAAAGTTATCTAGACTATATTTGGCTACAATTTGAGTCGATTGTTTAAAAACAGACTCTATGGGTGGACTCTTAACAATAACTTGGGCGATTCGATCTCTTGTTTGAATCCAACAGGGGGATTGAAACTGACGGATTTTGTCGCAGCTAGGTCGATCTACATTATTGGATAAAGCTGCTCCAATAATGCTTCCTAACCAAACTCCTTGAAATCGATCTGAAGTGGAATAATTCATTTGTTGAGGATTTAATTTAGCAGTATAAAGAAAACTAAAAACTGAAAACTGATAAGATACTCAAAGCCTATTAATATTAATATTTTTATTTAAATGTTAGTCACTACTACCGATACAGTTCAAAATCAGTCTATTGAAACCTACTTGGGAATAGTTACTGCCGAAGTCGTATATGGTACAAATGTCTTTAAAGACTTTTTTGCAGGCATTAGAGACACTCTAGGGGGTCGTACAGGCAGCTATGAGAAGGTGTTTGAAAAAGGACAACAAAAAGCTATTGAAGAACTCAAGCAACGCGCTCAAAAGTTAAACGCCGACGGGGTGATTGGCATTGAAATAGATACAGGCACCATTAGCGTAGATAATAAGGGAGTCTTACTTTTAATTACTGCTACTGGAACAGCCGTTAAGTTTAGTTAAGTTTGTGTATGTGTGGTTATCCACAAAATGACCAGAATTAGAATTTATGTTAACTACAGAAAGTAATTTGCCCACCCCCAAAACCTTTCCTATTCTTAGTCTTTATGTTCATCTTCTCCATGATTATTCTAATTGGTTATTATCTAGGTTAGCTCGAGGTATTGGGACTCATGTCGTTACTTTAAATGCTGAAATGACTATGATGGCAGAAGAAAACCCTGCCCTTAGTCAAGCAATAAAGGCAGCAGATCTAGTTATTCCTGATGGTTCGGGAATTATTCTTTACATGCGCTTGCGAGGAATTAAACACCAACGTTGTCCTGGTATAGAGTTAGCGGAATCTTTGATTACTGAAATTGGACGGGAAAATACTCTTCACTCTCTTTGTTTTTTTGGTGGAACTCCCGAAACAGCAGTTAACGCGGTAAAAACTTGGCAGCAGAAATTTCCTAATCTAAACATATTAAGTCAGGATGGATATATTTCTGGAGAAGAAGAAGTTAAATGGAAGCAAACCCTACAAGAAAAGCAACCCCAAGTTATTTTGGTTGGTATAGGAGTACCCAGACAAGAACTTTGGATTCGAGATAATCGGCATTTGTGTCCCAATTCTATTTGGGTTGGTGTTGGAGGAAGTTTTGATATCTGGGCAGGAAATAAATCCCGCGCACCTATATGGTTGAGAAACAACAATTTAGAGTGGTCATATCGTCTTTATCAAGAGCCTTGGCGTTGGCGTAGAATGCTTTCCCTGCCGAAATTTCTCTGGCGTTCTCTAGTAGCCTAAAATAAAACGAAGTAGATAACATAGTGTTGTAGTTATCCACTTCGTTTTGCCTTGAAAAATATTTAGAAGATCTGCCATTAAAAATTATTTTTTGACAGAAGACTCAATCAGTTCACTTTCAATAAAAGGTGCAGATGCTAACTCTTTCAATCCTACTGATTCTAGTAGTTCTGACCATTTAGCTTTAACAATTGTCTCTTCTTTTTCAGATGGAATATCCCGAGCTAAAACAGACAGGGCATCATACCAAAAACCTTCTTCATAATACAGTTCAGCTTGTGCCACAGAATCAACCGTATCTAATTCTTGTTTGGTCGCAACATCAATTGCTGACTGACGCATCCAGCCTTCTACCACAATATCTCGCGATCGCTGTTGAGAATTGCAAATCATTGAAAGATACCAGTGATAGTTTGTATCTTTTTCTATTAGGTTGGTTTGCACATCCGAAGGGATATCAACGCTCATAATGCCTTCTCCTTGGGTAGTCAGAAAAGCTTCATACATCAATTCATCTTGTTCGTTGCGGAGTACAAATTCTAGAGTTTTTTGTTGTTTGAGTTTAGGTACATAGAAGAATAATTTGGGAGAAGTAGAAGCATTTATACCTACCGTCTCTTCTGGTATCAATGCTACCAAATTACTATTGGAATTACTTACACAACTATGATTGATACCTCTACTACCGCCATCTCGACGATGAGTAGGCAAACCATAGTCGGAATTGCTATTTTGCTTGGTTGTTTCTGCTGCACTAATTGGTGCAGCAAAACTTACTGATAAAACGTTCAGCATTACTAATAAGCCAAATATTCTATTTATTTTTAAATTTTTTAAGAGTTTAATATTAAACATTAGTTTATCAATTTAAATTGATATAAATAAACACGACAAATATATTTAATATATTAGTCTTTTTTTGTAGTTGATGTCCACTATATTAAATTAAAACTATACTTGTCTGTATTGTTTATTTGCTAATTATTTGAAATAGTATTAAATATATTTTTTTAGATAAATCAGAAATTTCACTTAAATAAAAACAAGCTTTTTTGTAAGTAAAAATAAGTTGTTTCATGAAAAATACGGATAATCAAGCCATAACAAGCTATTTAAATCTTAAGAAAGCTAAGAATTGGCTCGGCACATATACATTGTCTTTGTTATTACTAACCATATTTATTTCAACTCTTGTTTTAGGAGTAAGACGCTTTGGCGGACTACAAATTTTAGAATTGCTAGTCTATGATTGGATGGTGAATTTACAGAATAAAAATGAAATAGATAACAGGTTATTAGTAGTAGAAATTACTGATAAAGATATTAAAGAACAAAATAGCTGGCCAATTACAGATAATACTATTGCTCAATTATTAAAGAATATTCAACAGCATCAACCAAAAGTAATTGGTTTCGATCTTTATCGAGAAGTCCCTTATCCCCCAGGTACCGAATTGCTAAGACAAGAATTACAAAAAGATAACGTAGCGGTAATTCAATTAATTGGCAACGGGGATAATAGCGTGTCTGCTCCTCCTGGAGTAACCCAAGATCAAATCGGCTTTAATGACATAGTTGTCGACGTTGAAGATGACGTATTGCGACGTAATTTGATGTATGTTCAATTTGGAGATCGAGAAGACGAACAAATATATTCATTTTCTCTTCGAGTGAGTCTAAAATATTTGGCAGATCGTCATTTCAAGTTTCAAGTTAACGATGATTCTTTACAGATTGGAGATATAATTTTTCCTGATTTAAATGCCAATTCTGGGGGTTATCAACTGGAGTCTTCAGAAACAGCAGGTAAGCAGATTTTAATTAATTATCGCTCTCCCAATATCGCTAAAACAGTTACTTTAACCGAGGTAATAAAAGGAGAAGTCGACCCCAAATTAATTAAAGACAAAATTGTCTTAATTGGTACAAGTGCCCCTAGTATTAAAGATATAATCCCGACTCCCTATAGAGGTTCCCAAACCTTTATGCCTGGTGTAATGGCTCATGCTCAGATGGTTAGCCAAATTTTGAGCGTAACTTTAGATGATGCACCTTTAATTTGGTTTTGGTCTGAATGGGTAGAAGGCTTGTGGATCTGTGGATGGTCGTTATTGGGAACTGCGATCGCCTGGAAACTGAAACATCCTCTATCTATTGTCATATCAGGCATTGCTAGCATTGCTAGTTTGTGGGGGATTTGCTTAATCACGTTTGCTTTGGCAGGATGGATTCCTTTTGTTCCCGCTGCAATTACTTTGGCTCTGACTATGGCTAGTGTTTTGGGCTATAAGTCTTTGTACAATCTTTTTTATGATTCTTTAACAGGATTGCCCAATCGTACTCTGTTTGCCAAACAACTAAAAGAACTCAAGCAAAGAAATCGTTTTAAAACAGATGGATATATTGCTATTCTTTGCTTAGATCTAGATCGTTTTAAGCTAATTAATGATGGTTTGGGATATCAGGCGGGCGATCGCATTTTAATTGCCACTACACAGCGTCTGCAAGACAATATTGACTCCAAGGCTATTTTAGCGAGGGTAGGAGCAGATGAATTTGCGATCGCTTTTAGGACAAACGAAGATCAGATAGAAGCCATTGAAATAGCGACTAAATTGAATCAGGAATTGGCAATTCCTTTTCAGTTGAGCGAGCAAGAAGGCTTTACTTCTGCCAGTATTGGTTTGGCTCTCAATCGTATTGGAGAAGACTTTCAGCCAGAAGAGTTATTACAGGCTTCTCATACAGCAATGTATAAGGCTAAGGTGTCTGGTAAAAATCAGCATCAGGTATTTGCCACCAAAATGCACGAGCAAGCATTAAAAAGATTGCAGTTGGAAGCAGACTTGAATCAAGCTATTACCAATGAAGAATTTGAACTGTATTATCAACCCATAATTTCTTTTACTACGGGCAAGATATCAGGTTTTGAGGCTTTGGTACGCTGGATTTCTCCCACGCGAGGCTTTATTTCTCCTGGTGATTTTATTCCTGTTGCGGAAGAGACTGGTTTAATTGTACCGATGGGAAAATGGATTTTAGAAACTGCTTGTCGCCAGATGCAGCAGTGGCGTAATAAATTCCCTGAAGCGGAAAATGTGGTGATGAGCGTAAATTTATCCAGCAGACAGTTTGCACAGCCAGATTTGCTAGCACAAATTCAGGAAGCGTTAATTGTGACGGAACTCGACCCTGCTAATCTAAAATTAGAAATTACGGAAAGCATGGTGATGGATGATGTAGAGAATACAATTGTTTTACTCAATCAGTTAAAGGAGTTGAATCTCAAAATTAGTATGGATGATTTTGGCACAGGATTTTCATCCTTTAGTTATTTACATCGTTTTCCTACAGATACCCTCAAAATAGATCGTTCCTTTGTGAGTAATATGAGTCAAGGAACTAAAAACATCGAAATTGTTAATACTATTGTTATTTTGGCTCACAAATTAGGAATGGATGTAATAGCCGAAGGAATTGAAACTGAAGCAGAAAGGCAGATTTTACAAGGTTTCAACTGTGAATATGCTCAAGGCTATTTCTTTGCCAAACCTCTAAACAAAGAAGATGCCACAGAATTGTTTGCTAATAAGAAACAGTGGAAGAATGAGGGATGAGGAACAAGGAGCAAGGAGCAAGGAATGAATAAACGTTTAATTAATATAACGATCGCTGTTCTTTGCCTAATTAATGTTGGATGTGAGCAAAATGTTGTAACAGAGTCAGAGTTAGATAAGCGATCGCAGATAACGACGAAGTATCGGGAATACACAAAAGAATTTCCTTTGGTCAAAAGTATCGCGGTTGAGGAATTACAGCAGTTACAAGCCCAAGGAAAAAAGCTGGTTTTAGTTGATGTGAGATCGCCCAAGGAAAGAGAAATATCTATTATTCCAGGTGCGATCTCATTAGCAGAATTTGAAGAAAATTTAGAGCGGTATAGCAATAGCGATGCCATGATAGTGGCATACTGTACCATCGGCTATCGTAGCGGCAAATATGCCCAAAAGTTAAGACAGCAAGGAATCAATATTCTCAATCTGGAAGGGAGTTTACTTGCCTGGAGTCATAGCCAGGGAGAGTTAGTTAATGATGTTGGTTTAACTAACAAAGTTCATGTTTTTGGTCGTCAGTGGCAACTTACCGCAGACAATTATCAGCCTGTTTGGTAAGTTAAGCAATTGTTATTTCCTATATCCTGTAAATGGATATAGCAGCTGTCCAACAAAATTTCTGGGTAGTCTTTTAGTTGTACCGTATTCGGCTGGCCAATGCTTAGAAGGCATATGATATGTCTTGAAAAGGCGATCGAATAAAGGCGTATGGGCTGCATAGTTGGTATCGATCGCAGGTTGTTCTGAACTATGATGCCAATGATGATATTGGGGCGTAACGATCAAGTATTTTAGTATTCCCCAATCAAAACCAAGATTGCAGTGAATGACAATTGCCTGTAATGCCGCAATTGTTACATATATATCCAAGGCTGCTTGGGTTGCACCAATATAGTAAAGGCATAGCATAACCAAACTTCTTTCAATAAAGACTTGGCTCACATGGGAGCGAGAACCCGCCAGCCAGTCTAGGGTTTCTACGGAATGATGTACTGCATGAAATGGCCAAAGCCGAGGAATATCATGGAAAATCCGATGTTCCCAATATAAAACAAAATCGGCGCAAATAAGAAGAATGAATACTTGAACAGCTAAAGGTAGTGACTGCACTAGATTGTGGAGATTAGAGTTCATAATCCATTGAGATTGGGATACTAAGAAGTTTCCGACTAAAAGCACCGCGGATATTAGCAAATGATTGAAGCAGAAGTAAAAGAAGTCTAGTCCCCATTCGTCTCTAAGAATTACTTGCTTTTTATACTTAGGAAAGATTTTTTCTAATGCGGTAAATATTAGTGTAGAGCCAAGAAAAGCCAATATTAGCCAATCTACTCCTAATGCCAGGGATTTTGGTTCTACCGAGCCAATGGGCAGATTATACCCACCCATAGCAAATGCCGTCTAAGTGAGG